>CAOKNI010000023.1 GCA_948470005.1 uncultured Mycoplasmatota bacterium | reverse complement strand
TAAATTTTATCATTCTTTTTATTTAGTGTGAACCTTAAAGGTATTATAATCTTCCTATATCTTCTCTCTTACAAACAAACTCTGTTTGATATGGCTTAGTAAAATCTTTATTAAAAATAAAATAAATAGTTATTAAAATAAAAGATATTAAAACGCTAAAATAAAGAATTGTTTCTCATTTTTAATATATTTTTGCTCTTCTTTTTAGTTCTTATTTTATTATTTATAAGTTCATCAAAACTAATTTTAAAAGTTCTAGCAATTTCTCACGCTTGCTTTAAATCAGGACTAGTGTCTCCTAGTTCCCATTTCGAAATAGTTTGCCTAGAAACTCCTAAAATTTCCGCTAAATTTTCTTGAGAATAGCCCTTCTTTTTTCGGAAATTTAAAATATTTTCGCCAATTTCCATATAATCAATTCCTTTCAATATTATCTTCATTATATTAAATAATCTTCTAATTTTCTATCAATTTTTAACAGAATTAAGTGCTAATTTTCTTAACATTGCTTCCTACTTGTAAATTATAACAAAATTATCTTTATTTTTATTAGAATTATTGTTATACTTTTATTGTAGGTGATTTAAATGCTTTGGTTAACGATTGTTTTGTTAATTATTATTATTGGTTCTTTAAGTGGTATATATTATGTTATTTATTTTAATAAACTAAATGATTTTAAAACGAAAGTGATGGAAGCGGAAAGTATTATTGATGAGAACTTACGCATTAAATATGATACTTTAATACGAATTAGTAATACACTAAAAAAACATATAAAAAATGATAAAAATTACTTTAAAGAATATGAAAAAATTAAAGACATGAATATGAGTAATTTTGATATAGACCGGAAATTAAATGAAGGATTTACACTTATATTAAAAATGCAAGATGATTTAGATTTAGCCCAAAATGAAGACTTAAATACAGAAATTGAAAAAATTAAAAGAATAGATGAAAAGCTAACCGCGGCAAAAAATTATTATAATAAAAACACTAGTGAGGCTAATGCGATTATAAGACGTTTTCCTACTAATGTTATTGCTAAGATTCATAAATTTAAAATTAAATTATTCTTTGATGGTAAAGATATGGATGATGAAATAATAGATGACTTTAAGATATAGCCATCTATTTTTATTAATTTAATATTATAAACTCCAATCAATTTCTTTTAAATTATTTTTTCTTAAAAATTCATTAGTTTTGCTAAATGGCTTAGAACCAAAGAAACCATAACGAGCGGCAAAAGGACTTGGATGAGGACTAGTTAAAATAAGATGGCGCGGATTAGTAATTAAGCTTGCTTTTTCTTTGGCAAAATTACCCCATAAAATAAAAACAACTGGTTCTTCTTTTTCGTTTAAAACACGAATAATGTAGTCGGTAAGCCGCTCCCAACCAAGTTTTCGGTGACTAGCCGGAGTATCTTTAACAACAGTTAAAACAGCATTAAGAAGTAGTACACCACTTTTCGCCCATCCCGTTAAATCTCCATCACTTTTCGGAGGTATTCCTAGGTCATCATAAAGCTCCTTATATATATTTTGCAGCGATGGCGGAACTTTTACTCCTTTTTGAACCGAAAATGAAAGTCCATGGGCTTCTCCTTCACCATGATATGGATCTTGCCCTACAATAACAACACGAGTATTTGCATAACTAGTAAGTTTTAAGGCTTCAAATATATGGTCTTTAGGTGGGAAAATGGTTTTAGATGCATATTCCACCTCAACAATTTTATAAAATTTCTTAAAACCTTCACTATTCCAAATTATATTTAATTTTTCATCCCAATCATTACCTATCATTATGATACCTCCTTATTTATGATAAAATTCATTATTATTTATTTTAAATGCGCGATAAATTTGCTCTAAAAGTATACCCCTAAATAAACCATGAGGATAAGTAAACTTGCCAAAAGATAAAGCTAAATTACTTCTTTTTTTTACGATGTCGCTAAGACCAGTTGAAGAGCCTACGACAAAAGTTATGGTGCTATTCATAATAAATGTTTTGTCTAGAAGTTTAGCAAATTCGATACTTGTAAAATAGGTACCCTCTATTTCTAAGGTTATAACAAAATCATCCTTATTAATATATTTCATTATATTAATAGCCTCTTTATCTAAATCTTCTAAATCTTTTAGTTCAATTAACTCTAATTTATGATATCTCGCAATTCTTTTTTCATAATCAGCGACTAATTCATTTAAATAACTTTCTTTTAATTTTCCTAAAACGATAACTTTAATCATAAAGTAATCACTTCACTTATTTCATTTGGTTTAGCACATAAAATATCATTAAACTTAATATTATAAGCGCTAAAAATGTGTCTAATTTCATTTAGAGCAAGCTCCTCAGTATTATTCTTTTCTGATAGATGCATTAAATAAATCTTTTTAGTAGATTCACCAATTAATTTAGATAAATAAATACTGCAAGCATTATTGCTTAAATGGCCCGAGTCAGATAAAACACGCATTTTTAACCAATCAGGATAGGGACCATGTTGGAGTTTTTCGACATCGTGATTGCTTTCAAAAAGATAAATCTCTTTATTTTGTAAATATTTAAAATTTTTATGATTAACATATCCTGTATCTGTGACGTAAACAACGGAATGTCCTTCCGACTCGAAAAGAAAGTTACGAGAGTCCGTCGCATCATGACTAGAATGCATACAAGTAACATGAAGACTATCTAATACTACTTCGTCTTCATAAATTAGAATATGAGGATACTCATGAATATCGGTTAGCTCCTTAAACATTGCTTGGGATATGACAATTGTGGGACTATATTTCTTAATAAAAGTTTTTAGAGCAGATATGTGGTCATCATGAAGATGACTAATAAAAATATAATTAATATCTTCGGGATTTACATTAATCTCTTTTAACTTATCAACAATATATTTGCGATTTTTACCAATATCTACTAAAATTTTATATTTGTTTGTTTCAATTAAAGTGGAATTACCCCCTGAACCACTTGCTAATACACATACTTTCATCATCTATATAAGTTCATTGGATTGAAATAATTAGTTGTAGATCCTTTAGATACAGCAAAGTGTAGATGCGCACCTGTTGAGGAACCACTGCTACCCATATATCCAATGATTTGTCCTTTCTTAACACTTTGCCCAACACGAACCTTAACATTTCTGGTGATATGGGCATACCTAGTATAAATACCATTACTATGCTCAATTATAATTGAGTTACCAAACGTTCCACCACAACGGTCACCATAACCACTACCACGATCAGGGCAGCTGCTATAAGTAGAGACGACAACACCATCTGAAACAGCATAAATTGGTGAACCAAATCCGGTACCAGAAATATCAATACCATTATGATGAGAACCCCAACGCCATGTATAACCACTAGTTATGACGTACCCACGATTAGTAGGCCATCCCCAGTCACCACTAATATCAACAGGATTAGGTGGTAAAATTACATTATGATATTTTGTACCAACTTTAGTTACCTGATTAACAACTGGTTTAATTTCTTCAACTTTTAATTGCTCAACACCTTGAGATCTTTCTCCATTAGTAACAGCATATTTTTCGGTAACGCGGTTGATACCATTTTGACCAGGAGTAGTAATGATGGATGTCCCGACATACTTGGTGTTATCTTTAACAGTCTCTTTCATAAAATATACTACTTCATCAGAAATTTCATATAAATCATAGATAAATGTCAATTTCGGATTAATTAAAGTAACGTTAACTTTATCACCAACTCTAAGCATAGTATCACTGCTTTTATAATTAGTATTTGCTATTAAAAACTCTTCAACATTAAGCTTATTGCGGTCCGCGACCGATTCGATAGTATCACCAAGTTTTACCGTGTAACTTTTATTATTAGGATTCTCACCAAATAATAGTAAGCGACTTAGTTCTAATTCATCAATATAAATGTGTTCATTCACGCTTATATAATCTTCTTTAATAGAAATTTTTTCAGCAAAATACATTTTAGTTATTCGTCTTCCGATATTTACAATTTCATCTTGAGTATTATTTATATACTTTTCATATTCGTCTTCATTTAAGAAAGCTCGAACAAATCTTTTAGCAGCATCATAAAATACTTCTGGGTCAAGAACATTTACTTTAAAGCTATTTTCTTTTCCTTTAATTGTTACAACATAACCTCTAATAGTAAAATCATCATTTTCTTCTATTTTTTCATAAACTTTTTGGGCACTATCAGTCTTAGCTAAATAACTAGTAGTTTTAATAATCTTTAAATCCGTAGGAGGATAAACATTATTTACATTATATTTATTTTTGATAACACTTTGGTTTTTATCAATTAAATTGTAAAGTTCTTCTTCATTATCAATGATACCAATTGTCTTACCATTTAAATATATTTGATAAAAATCGTCTGCTTCTTCACTTATTTTATTTCCAATATTAGAAATAAGCAAAATACAGCCAATCATTAAAGTTATAATTACGGTTATAATATTTTTTTTATTAAACACTAGAAATCACTCCTTATATATTTTCAGTACTAATATAATTTTTAAAATTACTCATATTAAGTTCAAATAATAAACGATAAAGTCCAGTCGAGCCTTTACGATGTTTAGCAATAATGACATCAATAGGAACAATTGTCTCATGATGCTCCGTCTTAGCTTCATAATAATCTTTACGATTTAAAAACAAAACTAAATCGGCGTCTTGCTCTAAGGAACCTGATTCTCTTAAATCGACTAAAGCTGGTTCTTTATTTTCTCTTTTATCAACACTACGAGAAAGCTGAGCTAAGGCAATAACAGGAACATCTAACTCCAGAGCCATTGTTTTTAAACTACGTGATATTTCTGATACTTCTACTTGTCTTGATTCAATCCGATTAGAACCAGTAGTAACAAGCTGCAAATAATCGATGACAACAAGTCCTAAGCCACTTTTACTACTAGCAAGTTTCCGACATTTTGATTTGATTTCAGGAGCAGTAATACTTGCATTATCTTCAATAAAAATATTGGTACTACCAAGTTTACTTAAAGCTTCATTATATCTTTTCCAATCATTATGTTCCATTTTACCAGTACTAAGCTTATATGAATCAATACCCCCAATACTAGCAATCATTCTATTAACAAGCATTTCCGCGGACATTTCAAGATTAAAAATAGCAATTGCTTTATCAGTCGAAAAAGCTGCATTAGTGGCAATATTAAGGGCAAAAGCTGTTTTTCCCATACCAGGGCGAGCCGCAAGGATTATAAGTTCTCCACCATGCAAACCCGCGGTTGCTTTATCTAAATCATAAAAGCCTGTTCTAATACCAGTAATATCACTTTTGTTTTTAGAAAGTTCTTCTAATCTTTCTTGTGCTCTTCTTAAAACTTCATGAATAGGCACAAATTCACTTGATACGCGAGCTCTTACCACATTTAAAATAGTTCTTTCGGCATCATCTAATATGCCATTAACATTTTCATCATTGTAAGCACTCGTAACAATATCGGTGGCGGTATCAATTAGCCTTCTTCTAACAGCTAAATCTTTAAGAATTTTAATATAGTAAGTTAAATTAGCCGCGGTAACAACGGAGTCAATAACTTCCATAATATAACTAATGCCTCCAACTTCATTTAGAGCTTTTTTCTTATCAAGTTCAGCTTTAACCGTAGTTACATCAATAGGACTTCCCTCTTTATAAAGACTTATGATAGCATTAAAAATAGTTCTGTTTTTGCTATTTAAAAACATATCTTCTGTTACTTCATCACTTATTACTTCTAGAGATTCGCTATTTAAAAAGGCAACACCTAAAACACTCATCTCTGCTTCATTATCACTGGGAAGAACACGTCCTGCCATATTATCACCTGCTTTACTTACTTAAATTAACTTTGATTTTAAAATTTACTTTCTTATGAAGTATAATTTCCACTTCGTGAATGCCAATAGAGTCAATATCATTATTTAGTTTAATACATTTCTTGTCAATAAAGTAATTCATCTTTTTTAGTTCATCAGCTATTTGTTTAGTAGATATTTTACCAAAAACTTTATCCCCTGCTCCAGTTTTAGCTTTAAAAGTTAAAGTTTTATTTTCAAGTTTATTTTTTATTTCGTTATATTCTGCTACTCTTTTTTCTTCTTCTTGTGCTTTTGTATTAAGCTCTATATCTAATACTTCTTTACTTCTTTTAGTAAATGGAACAGCTAATTTATTTTTGATTAAATAATTATTAGCGTAACCATCACTAACTTCTAGTATTTCATCTTTTTTACCAACTTTTCGAACATCAGCAAGCATTATAACTTTCATTTTTACATACTCCATTTCTATGTACATCTTATTATATCAAAAAAAAACTACTAATAAAAGTAGTTTACTTATTTTCTTGAGAAGACTATCATGCCAATAAAACCAATAATTATTAACCCAAAAATAGAAAATACAACAATACTTACAACTTTGCTAGGTTCATAAAATAAGTCATTTAAACCTAACATTTCAAATTTTAAATTAAGTTCTTTAGAAGCTTCTTCTACTACATCTTGATAATCTTTATTATCAATGTAAGACTTAGCTATACTCATAATATTGTTATAAGTTGAAACTCCACCATAACCAATGATATGTTCTGTACCTATAACAATAAATGGGACACCATAGTCTTTACTAGTTGTATCAACACCTAATTTTTCAGCAACTTTTTCTTGAAGCTTAGAATTATTACTATTTTTCCATACTTCATAAGTTTTAATTTCAATATTTGAGTCTATCTCATCTTTATGTTCATTAATATAATTTAAGGCTTCCTCACAATGTTCACAAGTTTGCCCCCTAAAGAAATAAATTGTTACTTTTTTACTTTCAGCATAAGCATTTTTAGGAATTAAAACTAAACTCATAACTAATAAAATTATTAATAAAAATCTTTTCATATATCCACATCCTTATAAAAATAATTATAGCAAATAACTATTTTTAAGTAAACACAAAAACAACACTTATGAAAAAGAAATGAGATTATCATTTCTTTTTTTTGGTAGTAACACTTTTAATATCACTGTATACACTATAATATTTTACACCATCAATTTTTTTATAAGCTCTAATGCGTATATAATATTTCTTTTTAGCTTTCAACTTATTTAAAACGTTAGAAAGTGATGATGATTTAACATTTATACTTACTTTATCCTTAAAGTCTTTATTAGTAGCATACTGGATTTGATAATTAGAAGCTTTACTATTCTTCTTAATATTTACAGTTATTTTTTTACTTCCAGCTTTAACTTTAGTAATAGTAGGTTTTGATAAATAGTAAATAGTTTTTGTTTTAGATGTTCCTTTGCTCTTTTTATAAATAGCTACTACTTTATATTTATACTCTTTACCATTTTTAACAGTTTTATCGGTATAACTTAAACTGGTAGTCGTTTTAATTTTTTTATTATCCCGATATATTTCATAGCTTTTAGCTCCAGCAACACTCTTCCAAGAAATATTTATACCATTACTCTTAGTTTTAACTGTCACATCTGGTTTACCAATTTTTATTTCAAAAGTCTTGGTAACACTGCCTTTAAAGTGACCAATACCCGTAATTTTAACTGAGCCTATACCAATCTTTTTGTTGTTGGTGTATTCTACTTTAAAGTCTTTTCCTTCTTTTAAACCTTTGATTTTAACTTTAGGTTTTAAATTCTTACCAGTATAGGTAACAGAACTTGCTACACTTATTTCTTGCTTTTTAATATTTGATTTAATAACACCGTATTCATCAAATTTATATTTTACTCCATCAATAGTAAATTTATTATTATAAGAGAAGAAGTTAATGGTATATTCTAAAGTAGCTGGTAATCCTTCTTTATCGGCAAGATTAGTTACTTTAACTTTATATCTCTTGCCATTATAAGTATAATTATCTGTTGCTGGTGGATTAAAACTTAAGAATTTACCCCAGAAGGAAGTAGCATAAAGACCATTTCCACCACTTCTTTTATATGTTTTTTTAGTATCTAAATCAGTTATAGTTACCTCAGCACCAATATTAGATAAATTAATTTTATCAGTATTAAGGTTAATGGTCCAAACGGCAGATGGAGATATATCTTCTGCTGGAAAGTAACCTGGAGCTGGCCATGCATAAGCTGCTTCATTATTTTTTATTTTAGCAGTTCCTTGAGGATTTGGATTATCCGTATATTCCACAGTTTGTACTAAATGAAGATTAGATATGCCATAAGCAATGGAAGTAGCATTTCTTGTAAAGAATGTATCTCTATGACCCGGTATAGTATAACCAGCATCGTTTAAAAATTGTCTAATTGTTCTAATTAGTTTGTACTGATTTTGCGTATAATTATAAGCTATATTGCTACTAGAAGTAGCACTTAAAGCGCTCTTATAAAAAGCATCGCTCATGTCACTTGGCTTTGAAGGATTATGGTCAAAACTAGAGGCAGCAAGCAAAACAGCACCTTTATTTGCATTTGTCCAAACTGTTTTACTAGATGATTTAAGAGTTGTAAGTCCCGCTAAGTAACGATAGTAATTACTTAATTTTACAGCATTATTTTTGGTATTATCAGTTAAGACTGCTTCTTTATAAGGCTTCTTTTCTGATGAAGCTTTCGAATAAAGAGTTTTATCATAATTAGTTGGAGTTGATTCCATAAATTTCTTCATGATATCCGTTTTACTTCTTTTATAAACTTTAAAATCATTCATATTATAAACTTTGGTTTTAATGGTTTCAAAATTAGACTTAGCAACACGTTCATAATAAAATTTAGTTCCATCTGTTTCTAATAATAACAAATATTCACCTAAATCTTTAATATTAAATATTTTCTTTTTAGTTTTATATTTTTTTAGTTTCTTGCCACTTTTTAAGCTATAAACAAAAATTGTGTTATTATCATTTAAGGTATAAACAAGATCATCATTAATAATAGTATTAACACCCGCATTATAGATATGGGAATATTCTGCACCCATTTCTAATGTTTTAGCAGCATATAAAAGTGACGGTAAGTTTTTATCCGTAATTTTACTTAAATTATAGATATTGCCAGTAAAAGTTACTAAGTATTTATCATTTACAATTTCAAGAGCTTTATTATAGTCACGGAAAGAAATATTTTTAACATAATCATAAGTGGTTTTATTAATTGTTAAAGTATTATCTTTAAAAGTTCCTCTTCCAAGGCGTCCCATTTTATTTGCATAACCATAGGCACTATAGGCTACTTCTTCTGAAATAAAATAAAAAGTTCCATCTTTCGTAACCCCTGCAAAACTATTAATAGCATTGGTCATATTATTGGTAGCTATTACTTTACCCGCACTTGATAAGGCAACAAGAGAATACTTGCTATCACCTTGGGATAAACTCGCAAATATATTGCCGTTTTTATCAGATACTAGACTATAAAGGCGAAGATAGTTTTTTAAAGTTATAGTTTTTAAAACTTTAGCCTGCTCTAAATCATAAACAACTATATTAATAATTTGTTTATCAACACCAACATTTTTATAAGAATTATAACCATAGTATAATAAGCCTTTTGCCTCATCTATATAAATCTTAACTTCATCATAAGAGCCATAGCCAATACTATTGCCACCATCATATAACCACGTTGTTTTTGGAAAATCATATTCTTTGGTTATATTGCCATTTGCAATATTATAAGCATACACAGTATTATTATTAACTATTTTAATAGTTTTTTTATCTTTTTTTATATATTGTTCTAAGATATCACCTGTATCTTCGTAAGTAAACTGGATATCACTTATTTTCGTAGCAAACGTAACAGTAGGCATAATTAAAAATAAACCTATAACCAATAAAATTCCTATTAATTTTTTTTTCATATCACACACTTTCTTTCTATTTATAGAATATACCAAACCTTATTTATTGTCAATAAAATTATACGTAAAAAAATATGAAATTACAAAATAAATTAACATATGCTCACTTTATCTGTTATAATTATTTATGGGTGAAGTAAATGGAAGCGGTTGGAATAGTTTGTGAGTATAATCCGTTACACAAGGGACACATTCATCATATTGAAGAGACTAAAAAAATGTTTCCCGGAAGAACGCTTATTTTAGTTTTAAATGGTTATTTTTTAGAGCGTGGTGAAATAAGCATTTTATCAAAAGAGAATAAAACAAAATTAGCTTTAATTTATGGAGTTGATTTAGTGGTTGAGCTTCCCTTTATTTTTGGTACGCAAAGTGCTGATATTTTTGCAGAGGCAAGTATAAAAATTTTAAATTATTTAGGTTGTAAATATATTGTTTTTGGAAGTGAATCAAACGATATTAAAACTTTAGAAGAAGTAGCAAAAAAGCAAAGTACTTTAGAATATAACGATAAAGTTAAGGCACTACTTGATACAGGAGTTAATTATCCAACGGCACTTGCTAAAGCTTTAGAAATAGACAAGGATATTTTTAATCCTAATGATTTGCTTGGTATTTCTTATATTAAAGCTATTCATAAAACAAACTCTGATATAACTCCCATTAGTATTAAAAGAACGAGCAATTATCATGATTTAGATGATAATGCTGAGATAATTAGTGCTAGCAATATTCGAAATAAAATTAAAGAAGGTCAAGATATATCATTATATGTTCCTCGAAAAACTGCTAATTTAATTGAAAATATCACCTTAAGTGAACTCTTCCCTTTTATTAAATATAAAATAATTACAGATAATGATTTAAGCAAATACTTGACAGTAGATGAGGGAATAGAAAATCGCTTAAAAGAAAAAATAAATATAGCGAATAATGTTGAAGAATTTATTTTAAGCATTAAAACAAAAAGATATACTTATAATAAAATCAGTCGCATGCTTATTCATATTTTAGTTGGAATTCCAAAAGATATTAATAAACTAGCTAAACTGGAATATATTAAAATATTAGGTTTTAATAAAAAAGGTCAAGAATACTTGCATGAGCTGGATGATACCGAAGTAGGTTTTGTACCCCTACCTAATACTCTTACTTATAAATATGAACTTATCGCCGCTCAAGTTTATAGTTTAGTAAGTAAAAACAATGTTATTTCTTATGAAAAAAGTAATAAGCCTATTTTCTTTTAGCTTATTACTTTTTTATCTAAAATACTCTTGAAAAGATTTTTTAAATAATTCATTATTTCTTAATTCTTCTAAGATATTTCTTTCTAATTTTTTTACATCTTCTAAAGATATTCCTAAAATAGAAGATATTTCATCATAACTTAAACATTCTTGATATTTTAAAACAATAAAACTTCGAGCAGTGGAATTTAAACAATCTAAAATACTCATAGTATCAAAACTAAATTCCTTATTTTTTTCTTTAAATGGTAATTTTTTACTTAGACTTCTTCCCACACCTCTATTTTTACTACATGTACTATATAACGATATAGTTAAGTTTTCTTGCTTAATGTTAATAAGTAAGTCAAAAATATATCATCTTAAAGATTTTGTTAAATATAAAATTACTCTTGCTATTACATTGCTATCTATTTTATCAAGCAACTCTAATAAATGAAGTGAGACGTCATCATACAAATCTTCCAATTTATCTTTATTTAAATTTAAATTAAATTCACCTTGCATATTCAGAATAGTTTGGTAAATAAAAGCTTTTTCACGTATTGTAATTAAATATCTTGTATCAAGTAAACCTGTTTTATAAATGCCAAATAAATATCCAAAATCATAATATTTGATTTCTTTTTCTGGTAAAGTTGGTAATAATCTAATAATATGTAGAATTTCTTTTATTCTATCATGAGATATTGATAATAATTTATCTTTATCATTATCATGAAAATACCAAATAAGTGCCATTGCTGTTGCTACTCCAAATTTTTTATCTATAGTAAGATGTAAAAAATTATTAAAATCAACATTTAAATAATTGGCTATTTTTTCTAAAGTTTCAGAATCTATATTTGGAGTGGTTTTTAAATATGTAAATATTTTAGTAACATTTTGAGTATATCTTTTTCTTTCATAATAATTTACAGTATCATTAATAGCTTCTTCTAATGTTTTTCCGTCTTGATTTATTAATCTTTTTATTCTTTTATAAGCATCATTTATTTCAAAACCTTTTCTTTTACAATATTGATATAAAGTTATATTCCCATAAAAATATTTATCAACGTTATTTTCTCTTTGCATAATTGTGCTTATAGCTTTATCTGTACTAATATTAGGGTTGGCTCTTAGATATTTTCTTATGCCATTCAATTTACTTCTATAACTTAAATTGTGCTTTAAGCAATATTGATATAATGTTGTACCTCCATAGCAAAAAATTTCACTTTTATTATCATTAGGCGTTGTAGGATTTCTCATAACTACTTTTATTGAATTTTCAAGACTAATTTGAGGATTAGCTTTATGATGTTTTTTTATTCTTTTTACACAATCTCTATAATTAAGTCCATTAATTACGCAATATTTATACAAAGAAATATCATTGTAAAAATATATACTTTTCATAACTAATCCCCTTCTTTAGCCAAATATTTTAGCATAGTATGTGAAAAAATGCAAATTACTAGCCTTTGCCTCACCTTGTATATTTTCTTTTTTTAATTTTTGATTAGTAAGAGAAATACGGAACTCATTAGCAATTAGTTCATCACTACACATATTATCTAATATGTCTTCACGATACCTTAAACCTTTCCTTTTGGCTATATCATTTGCAGTTTCACCATTATATAAACCACGATAACCAGCATTAGTGAATTTATCAAAATTTTTAACTCCAGCTTTTTTAGCAGTATCATTTAAATTATGATTAATTTTTTTAATATTTTCTCTTTTAAATAGCCTTTTTTCATCTTCGCTCATTTTATTATATTGGTCCAAATAATCTTCTAAAACTTACATTTTTCTAGTTTGAATGGCAAAATAGGATTGACCTAAAGCTATTTCTGTTTTTCTAGAATCACCATTTTGAACTATTAAATAGCACATGTATCTGGTTAATTTATAATCTTTAATTATTTCTGTTTTTTCTCTTCCTGTTATTATTGGCTTGCTAACCTCAGTAAGCCAATAATTAATATTACCTTTGGATATTTCACAACTCGTTTTAGCTTTATTAATAACTTTTTCAAAATTTTGCCATTTCGTATATTTTAGTGCTTTCATGAGTTCACGAGCCAACCAATATTCGTTTCCATCACCATCAATGTGTTTAATCTCCTCAAATATTATTTCTTGATATTTTTGTATTTCTTCTTTCATTTTTAAAACCACCCTTTCGTGCTTTAAAATATCTAATTTAATTATAAAGCTTAATCTCTAAAAAGCCAAACGTTTGTTTTGCTTTTGCTTTATTTTTTCAAAATAAAAAACTTACTATTTTTGACACTTCGGACAATAGTAAGTACTTCTCCCACCTATTTTAACATTTAATATTTCGGTGCCACAAATAGGACATGGCTCACCTGCTTTTTTGTGAACTTTTAGCTTTGCTTGAAATCTGCCTGTAACTCCTAAACTTGAGGTATAACTTTTAATGGTTGTTCCTCCCATTTTAATTGCTTCTCTTATTATTTCATCACTACCTTTAACAACGTGTTCACATTCTTCTTTTGTTATACTTGATGCCTCTCTTAGAGGGTTAATTTTCGCATAAAACATGACTTCATTTACGTAGATATTTCCTAAACCACTAATTATAGTTTGGTCTAATAATACAGTTTTAATAGGTAATCTTTTATTTTTAAATTTTTCTAATAAATAAGTACTAGTTAAATTTTTGTCTCCTGGTTCTAGCCCCTGTTTTTTAATACTTTCAGTAGTCGCTAAATCTTCTTTTTTGATTAAATTCATGCGCCCAAATTTTCTTGTGTCTTCATACCTTAAAGTTGTATCATCATCAAAATAAATTGTTACATGTTCATGTTTTCCTTTTACTTCTTTGTTATCTTTAATAAAGAACTTACCTTCCATGCGTAAATGAGATAATAAATATCTATTATTAGTTTCAAATATTAACCATTTACCCCTTCTTTTAATATCAATAAATTCATCGCCTATTAAATCTTTAGCAAACGTGTTTATCTCACTTTCAATCATAGGTTTATAATGAACTTTTACGTCACTAATTTTTTTATTTAATATTCTTCCTTTTAATGTATTTCTTACTGTTTCTACTTCTGCAATTTCTGGCATTTTGCCACCTCCTAATTATTAAAATATAAAATTATTTTGCTTCATATAAATCTTTGCCTTTAGCAATTCCAACCCTAAGTGGAACAGAGAGCTTAATTACATTTTCCATAACATTTTTAACTATCTCAGTAACTCGCTCTTCTTCTTCTTTAATAGTATCAATAACTAATTCATCGTGAATTTGTAAAACCATTTTACTTTTGATATTTTGGCGCTCAAATTCATTATATACTTCAACCATAGCTTTTTTGATAATATCAGCACTTGTTCCTTGAATAGGTGTATTAAGAGCAATGCGTTCACCACTGCTTCTAATCATATAATTAGAATTGTTTAATTCTTCAATCGTTCTTTTACGGTTAAATAAAGTCCTAACTGCTCCATTTTGATAGGCTTCTTTTACAATATTATCCATATACCTTTTAACACCAGGATATAATTCATAATATTTTTCAATAAATTTAGCCGCTTCTTTAGTGTTAATATTTAGGTTTTCGCCTAAGCCAAAACCACTAATACCATAGACTATTCCGAATATTACAGCTTTGGCTGTACTACGCATTAATTTAGTTACTTCCGATTCACTTACGCCATAAATGTCCGCGGCGACCTTAGTATGAATGTCTTGACCATTTTTAAAGGCTTCGATTAACTCTTTAGAATCAGATATATGAGCAAGTATGCGAAGTTCAATTTGAGAATAGTCAATACTTAGGAATAAATCATTACTAGGAATAAAGGCACGTCTAACTTTTCTTCCTTCTTCACCTCGAACAGGAATGTTTTGCAGATTTGGTTCGACACTAGAAAGTCTGCCAGTTCTGGTTAAGGTTTGTTTAAATATAGTATGAATTTTGCCATCAGGATACTGGGAATTTTTAAGACTAGCCGTATAAGTCGACACAATTTTACTAAATTCGCGATATTCTAATATTTTTCTAATTATTGGATGTTTATCAATTAATTTTTGAAGAGTTGCCGCATCGGTTTTGTAACCTTTTTGAGTTTTTTTGCCAGTCGCAATTCCTAATTTTTCAAATAATACTTCACCAAGTTGTTTAGGACTAGCAATATTAAATTCAGTTCCAGCCATAGCATATATTTCTTTAGTTAAGTTATCCAATTTTTCTAAAACTTCTTTTTCGATTAAATCAAGAGTGTCTGTATCTATTTTTACTCCTGTATATTCCATGTCAGCAAGAACATAAGTAAGAGGAAGTTCAATATCTTTAAAAAGATTATACATATCTTCTAATTTTAATGATTTGATATAATCATCTCTTGTATCATAAATAAACCGAGATTTTAAAACAATATCCTTTTTTAATTTATCTAAATCACTAAATCCGTTTTTTTTCATTTTCTCAAAGAAAGTGACATTTAGATGTTTGGGCTGCATCAAATAGGCAATATCATCTTTATTAAAGCCGTCAATAAGATAGGCAGCAATCATAGCATCATAATTTACAGCAGGCATTTTAATATTTAATCTGCGCATGATTATGTCTAAAGCTTTAGCATTGTAAGTGTAAATTGTTTTGCCATTTAATTTAGGAATTAAAGATGCTAATAATGTTTTATCTAAAAAATAATTATTTTTGGAATCAGAAACACCAATACCGAGAATTTCTCCTTTATGGTAGTTTTCAGAGCTTAATTCAACATAAATACTTACTTCTTCTCCAAGCTTTAAACTTTCAACATCAACTAATTCGAGAAATTCAATATCGTTTTTAACTTGAACACGTTTAAAATTCTTAAGTAGAGAATAAAACTCTAAATCTTCATAGATAGCACTTAAAGCAGCATCATTTGCTCCCTTATACTTTATATCTTCAAAAGTTATATCTAAGGGAACATCTTTAAAAATAGTTGCTATTTCTTTACTCATAAAGGCACTTTCTTTATCAGTTTCAAGTTTTTCTCTAGTTTTTCCTTTAATATTATTTATATTATCATAAATACCCTCTAAAGAGCCATATTCTTGTAAGAGTTTTAAGGCAGTTTTATCACCTATTCCTCTAACTCCTGGAATGTTATCTGATGAATCACCTGCAAGAGCTTTTAAATCAATAATTTTTAAAGGTTCAATTCCCCAATCAGCTTTAAATGTTTCAGGGTTATATTTTATATATCCTTGTTGTTTAAGGAGTTTTACATCAACCACTGGACTAATTAATTGTAGCAGATCTCTATCACTAGAGATAATTGTCGCATCATATTCTGCATCTAAATCAGCCATACGGGCAAGTGTACCAATAATATCGTCAGCTTCATAAGGCTCTAATTCTAAATATTTGATTCCCATCGCTTCTAATATTTTTCTCGCAATTGGCATTTGTTTTTTTAAATCATCAGGAGTAGCATTTCGCCCTTCTTTATAAAAATCATATTTTTGTTTTCTAAAATTTTTCCCGATATCAAAAGCGACTGCAATATATTCAGGATTTTCTTCATTAATAATTTTATTAATCATACTTACAAAGCCATATAATGCATTAGTGGGAAAGCCTTTAGAATTTTTCATTATATTTCCTGTATATGCTGTTGCATAATAACTTCTAAACATTAAGTTGTTCCCATCTACTAATATTACTTTCTTCAAAGTTATCACCTCTATAATTAATTATACACTAAAAAGAATTTAAAGAAAATAGAACTAAAATTAAAAAATAAATTTGACTGTAATGTTACAATTGATGTGAAACGTTTTAGTACAAAAAAAGTGATTCAAGTCGTATA
>CAOKNI010000022.1 GCA_948470005.1 uncultured Mycoplasmatota bacterium | reverse complement strand
AAGGGTTTAAAATATTTATCTTGCAAAATACCTTTAAACTCTGTTTCTACTTCAGCTATTATGATTTTCACCCCCCAATAATCGCTGAATAGAGGTTACTATAACATAACCAAAGTGCAATATTTGTCGAAGCATGACGGTAAAGTTTAAAAATATTAAAAAAAGGAACTTCAATGTCCCTTAACATCCTCTTTGTTCTGTACAAGTAGAAGATTTTATTTCACTAATCATATTATTGAATATTTTTGATAGTTCTTGTTTTTCTTTTGCATTAAGTCCTAAATATGGGTCTTCTTGGGTTGGAACAGTATCTTCATGAAACCCTTTTATTTCGCCGTCTTTAACCATTACAACAGTTGGAGCATATAATCTTTTTTCTTTGGTATCATATTCTTTTTTATTATTAGTGATTTTATAATCTTGTAAGTATTCCGCCAAAATATCAAGAATTTGGTAATAGCCAGTACTTCCTTTTTTAATTTCAACTAGTTTATTATTTTTAACTTCAAAACTACTTCTGATATCTTTTATATCAACATAGTAAATGGTATCGATGTTATTATCTTCGGCAGATTTTATTAAAGTCTCAATCATACTGCGACACCATGGGCAAGAATTAAAGCCAAAATAAACAATACCAGTTTTATTTTTTAAAATATCAGTTATTTCTTCCGCGGTTTTATAAACAATTGGATTAGCTTCGTTTATAGACAAATTTAATATGTCTCTTCCACTACTATTTTTGGTATTATTTAAACTTTCATATTCTTCTTTAAATTTTTTAGAATCTACAGTCGCTACTTTGTTATTATTAGACTTATCATCTTTACTGTCTAAATAAAATTTAAAGGAAAGAGCTCCAACTAATAATGTACATAAAATAATCCCTATAATTCTTTTTGTATCAATTTTTTTCAATTATATCACCAATATCATTGTAACGTATTATTTAAAAAGTTTCAACTAAAAAATCTCACATAAATAGCCACAACACATACAAATACTAAAACAGCTGATAAAATTATAATCATTTTATTATTACGGCTATTTGATTTTTGTAAATCAATTATTTGTTCATTAATTTCATTTTTATTATCCATAGTTAGTCACCTCTATTATTATTATAAATGATAATAAGCTAAATATGTAGAATTAGTTGTAAGCATATTGTAAATAATTGTAAATTGTTAAATTTTTGCTTTTTAGAGAGTGTTAAAGTTATAGTGGACTTTTAAAGAAAAGAATAGTATAATGTTTATTAGTTAACAACTTTATTTTTTTATTTGAGAGAGGAAGATTTTTAATGAAAAACAATAATGAGACTACGTCCATTGTCGCTTTAGGTGGACTTGGCGAAGTTGGAAAAAATATGTATGTTGTAACTCATAATAACGAAATTATTATTATAGATGCCGGAGTTATGTTTCCAGAAGATGATTTACTTGGCATCGATTATGTTATTCAAGATGTGAGTTATTTAAAACAAAATGAAGATAAAATTAAAGGATTAGTTATAACTCATGGACATGAAGACCATATTGGAGGAATATCTTTTTTACTAAATACCGTAAATATTCCTAAAATTTATGCTTCAAAAATAGCCGCAGATTTAATTGTTAAAAAGTTAAATGATCGTAATATAAATTATAATAATATCGAAATAGTTACAGAAGATTCAATTATTAAAACAAAATATTTTACTATTGAATTTATTTCGACGACACACTCTATTCCAGGATCATTTGCAATTGCTATTAATACTCCAAATGGAACTATTTTCGAAACTGGAGATTTTAAATTTGATTTGACTCCTATTGGTCCAGTCGCAGATATTCATAAAATGGCTAAAATCGGAAGTAAAGGCGTTACTCTACTTTTAAGTGATTCTACTAACGCTTTATCAGAGGGATTTTCTAAAAGTGAATCAAGTGTTGATGAAGCTTTAAATGATATAGTATCAAGGCATCATGGTCGTGTTATAATCGCCACTTTTGCTTCTAATATTTATCGAATTAAACATATAGTTGAAACTTGCCGGAAAAATAATCGTAAAATAATTATTTTTGGACGTTCAATGGAAACTAGTATTGAACTCGCTATGAATAATGGTTTAATTGAAGATAAATCTATCATAATCGATAATAATCAAGCAAAATATATGAAGAAAAATGAAGTATGTATATTGTGCACTGGTACTCAAGGTGAACCACTAGCTGCTTTATCTCGAATTGCTAATGGGCAACATAAACAAATAACTCTAATGCCTGATGATCTAGTTGTGTTCTCTTCATCCCCTATTCCCGGAAACGCTGCAAGTATAAATAGAGTTATTAATAAACTTTACTTAAAAGGCGTTAAAGTTTATACAAATAAAACTTTTAACGATGTTCATACTTCTGGTCATGCTAAAGATGAAGAGCTAAAATGGATGCTTAGAATTATTAATCCAAAATATTTTATGCCAATGCATGGAGAATATAGAATGCTAAAACAACATGCTTTTTTAGGCGAATCTTGCGGAATTCCAAAAGAAAATATCTTTATTTGCAAAAATGGTGATACTCTGCATTTAAACAACGGAATTGTTACTCGTGGAGAGACAATAAAAAGTGGGGATGTTTATGTTGATGGTTCACGAATTGGGGATATTGGCTCTCAGGTTATTAAAGACCGTAAACTCATGAGTAGTGATGGAATTTTAGTAACTATTTTAAACATAAATACGCTAACTAGAAAGCTTCTAATAAAACCAAATGTAACTACAAGAGGATTTATTATGGTTAATGAAAATCCGGAGTTAATAAATAAAATAGAACGGAAAATTACCGAAATAGTTAATAAATTTTTAAGTGCTTCTACTTATAATTATACCGATTTAAAAAATCAAATTATTTTAGAGTTATATCCATTTATAAATGAACTTACGGGTCGCCGACCAATAATTCTACCTGTTATTATGGAAGTAAATAGAGCCTAGGGTTAATTTCTAGACTCTATTAATTTTATGGGTATTTGCAAAAATGGTTCTCGAAGCAATAAATTATCTGTTCTTTCAATATACTTTACTAAAACTTTATTAACAGGTTTAATAAATTCCGCAATATCATGACAATTAACAAAAAGATTTGATGACCTTTTTGTTTTCTTTATTTTAGATATTATTTGATTATCAGGCATGACACTTATTTTCCCAACAAAATATAATAAATTCCCTCTATATTCACCAAGATATAGGCTGTATTTTAGCTCATTAAAAATATAAGCATGAACATAAAAGTACCCTTTTTGAAAATTTTTTATCTTAAGCCAAAAATTAACTCTTTGATGAGGAAGATAAATACTTTCTTTTTCTTTTGCAACAATTCCTTCTAGTTTTAATTTTTTTACTTGTTTAAATAGTTCTATTCCACTTGGAAAAATAGGAGATTTTACAAAATTCTTAGTATCTTGATAATTACTTAATACCTTCTTTCTAGTTATTAAATCTAAATTAGTTAAATTTTTATCTAAATATAATATGTCAAAAGCAATAAATGTAACTGGCGAATTTAGAGATAATTCTTTAATTTTAATGATATTTTTTAGGTGACTGCGAGCTTGTAACTTACTAAATGATGGTCTATTACCATCCATAGTAATAATCTCACCATCAAAAACAACTTTTTCTTTGCTAACTAATTTTTTTAAGGATTGTAATTCTGGATAAAGTTTAGTAATATCTTTATTATTGCGACTGCGTACTGTAACTTCTTTATTACTTACATAAACAATTGCTCGATAACCATCATATTTTAATTCGTATATATAATTATCACTATTAAAAGGTTTTTCTATTTCTTTTAAAAGCATTGGAAAAATATTTTTTTCTTTAAACATTTTTAAGACTCATTTCTAAAGCAGTCATCAAATCTTTAATACTAGCTTCTTTTTTCTTTTTAGTTTTTTTAATTTCTTTACCTTCTATTTTTAAATCTATAGCATCTTTTATTTTAGTCTGATATTCATCAATGAGTTCACGAGGCTTAAACTTGGTATTCATTGAACTAATTAAAGATACTGCTAAATCTAATTCTTTTTTAGTATATTTACTTTCAGCTAAAGCTTCAGGGATCATTACTTCCTCTTCAAAATAAAGAGTAGTCATGATAAGAAAATCACTATTTAATCTTAAAATAACATAATAAAATTTAGTACCAATGACGGTTTTTGCAAGAGCTACTTTATGTGTTTTTAAAAGAGCGGCTTTAAAAAGACTATAAGACTTACTTTTAGCAGATGTTGAAACAATATAACTTTTCTCAAAATAAATAGGGTCTATTTCTTTTAAATCAATAAAGCTTATAATTTCTATAGTTTTTTCGTCTTCACTTTTTAGATTATTAAATTCCTCATCAGTAATGGTAATATATTTATCTCGTTCATATTCATATCCCCTAATAATATCACTTTGCTTCACTTCTTTTTTGCAATGATTACAATATTTAACATATTTAATCCGAGAAAGACATTTTTTGTGCAATTGATTAAAAAAAATATCGTTATTTTTAATAATAGGATTTATAATGACAGGAATATTTACCAAGCCAAAAGATATAGATGTTTTTTTCATATAATCACCATTATTAAGGTGAGATAAAACAAACTAAAATATACAAATAATTAGATTCATGACTTGAAAAAATAATGGATTATGATATACTTGTTTTATAATATGAAGTGAAGTGGTTGGATGTATAAATATGTTAAAAGAGGATTGGATATTATTCTATCCATAATTTTTATTATCTTAAGTGGCCCTATTATTCTTATAGTATTACTAGTCACTTATTTAAATATAGGGCGACCTTTAATTGATATCCGAATTCCTAGAGAAGGAAAAAATAAAGTTCCTTTCTATATGTATAAAATTAGAACGAGAGTTTATGATAAAGATGGTAATAGTATTTATACGAAAGTAAGCAAATTTATTGATAAAACAGGTTTTAATGAGTTAGTCCAGCTTTTTAATATATTAAAAGGAGAAATGAGTTTAGTTGGACCAAGAGCATTTATTTGCAATGAAATCTTACCAAAAGGAGAAATTAATCCTAAAAGATATCTTGTAAAACCAGGTTTGTTTAGTTTAGCACAAAGTCGTGGTGGGAGAAGACTAAGCTATCCCGAGACTTTAAAATGTGATGCCGAATATTACGATAATTTTGGTTTAATACAGGACATTAAAATTTTTTTCAAATCTTTTATAACTATTATTAAAAGTTGGTTTTAAAAAACTGTTGAAAATTTCTTCAACAGTTTTATTTTGCTTCTTCAATAGCTCTAGTCTCACGAATAACATTAATTTTAATAGTTCCGGGATATTGCATTTCACCTTCAATTCGCTCTTTAATATCACGAGCCATCTTATAACTTTTAGCATCATCAACCATATCAGGTTTAACTATTACACGAATTTCACGACCAGCTTGAACAGCAAATGTTTTTTCTACTCCTTCAAATGAGTTTCCTATTTCTTCTAGCTGAGATAAACGTTTCATGTAATTATCCATGGTATCATTACGTGCACCAGGACGAGCAGCAGATAAAGTATCCGCAACCTCAACCAATACTGAAATAACATTATCAGCATCTTTATCACCATGATGTGATTCTATAGCATTTATAACAACTTTATCTTCATGGTATTTACGAGCTAAATCCGCACCAATTTCGACATGACTTCCTTCTATTTCAAAATCGATAGATTTACCGATATCATGTAAAAGGCCTGCTCTTTTAGCAAGAGTAATGTTTTCACCAAGTTCACTAGCCATAAGTCCAGTTAAATTTGCTACTTCTATCGAATGCTGTAAAGCATTTTGACCGTAGCTTGAACGATATTTAAGCTTACCAACTAAATTAATAAGCTCTGGTTCCATTTTAGTTATACCTAAATCATATAAAGCTTGATTACCAACTTCAGTGATTTTAGTATTAATATCTTTTGATACTTTGTCATATACTTCCTCAATACGGGTTGGATGAATACGACCATCTTTTATTAAAGTTTCAATTGTAACTTTAGCTATTTCTCGTCTTAGAGGGTCAAATGAAGATATTACAATAGCCTCTGGTGTATCATCAATAATTAAATCGACACCGGTAACAGACTCGATAGTTCGAATATTCCTGCCTTCACGTCCGATTAAACGACCTTTCATTTCATCATTTGGCAAATCAATGGTGCTAACTGTTTGCTCGTTTGCAACATCCTCAGAATATCTTTCCATACTAGAAACTATGATTTGTTTAGCTTTTTCATGAGCTTCTAATTTAGCAATTCTTTCTTGATCCTTGATGTAATCAACAATTTCTTTTGCCATATCATTTTCGACACGTTTCATGATTAAATCATGAGCTTTTTCTTTAGAAAATTTGGCAATTTTCTCTAATTCTTCTAGTTCTTGTTTTAATAGCTCATCCATTTTAAGCTCTTTTTCTTGTATTTCTTTTTGTTTTGCTAATAAATTATTTTCTTTTTCATCTAAATTAGCATCTCTTTTTTGAAGCATTTCTTCCCTTTTATCTAAAGATGCTTCTCTTTGCAAAAGACGATTTTCAGATTCTTTAAATTCTTCTTTTTTTTCTTTAATTTCTTTTTCAACTGCTTGTTTTAGACGATAAGATTCTTCTTTAATTTCCATTAAAGTATCTCTTTTATGTTTATCAGCTTCTTTTTTAGCTACTTCTAATAGTTTATTAGCTTTATTTTCTTCCCGATTGTTTCTAATAACTGCTATAATAGCGACAATCGCAAACCCACAAAAAAATCCAACAACAAGAGTTAAAATGGACATCAAATTAAATTCCATTTTTTTCTCCTAACTCTAATAGATACTTTCCATCTATAGTTTAATTATAATGGTTATTTACTTATTAAGCAAGAAAAAAATATAAAATTATTAATTTTTGTTTTCAAAAATAAATAAAGGCCTTTTTATTCGCCTTTATTTTCTTTTTGATTTTTAGGAGAACTTACATCTTCAAAACCATAATGTTCTCTAATTTTTGATTCTAATTCTTCTTTTAAATTAATATTTTCTTTTAAATAAATTTTAACATTTTCTTTACCTTGGCCAATTTTTTCACCATTATAAGCATACCATGCTCCGCTTTTTTCTAGTATTCCTAAGGAAACAGCAATATCAATTATTTCACCTTCACGGGAAACGCCTTCACCATACATGATATCTACACAAGCACTTTTAAATGGTGGTGCAACTTTATTTTTAACAACTTTAATATTGGTTTTATTACCAACAATTTGTTCCCCTTGCTTAATTTGCTCTGACCTTCTAATATCAAGTCTAATAGTTGCATAAAACTTTAGAGCTCTGCCTCCTGGAGTAGTTTCCGGATTACCAAACATTACTCCGACTTTTTCTCTTAACTGATTAATAAAAATTGCTGTTGTTTTTGTCTTATTAATTGTACCAGATAATTTTCTTAATGCTTGACTCATAAGTCTTGCTTGTAAGCCAACATGAGAGTCTCCCATTTCGCCATCTATTTCTGCTTGAGGAACTAAAGCAGCAACAGAATCAATTACTACAATATTTACCGCTTCACTACGAACTAAGGCTTCACAAATTTCAAGGGCTTGCTCGCCAGTATCTGGTTGAGATAATAAAAGCTCGTTAATATCTACTCCTAAGGCTTTAGCATATACCGGGTCCAATGCATGCTCTGCATCAATAAAAGCTGCTCTGCCACCTTTTTTTTGAACTTCAGCAATAGCTTGCAGAGCAAATGTTGTTTTACCAGATGACTCTGGTCCATAAATTTCAATAATTCGGCCTTTAGGAAAACCACCAACTCCTAATGCAATATCAAGCGATAACGACCCACTAGATGTTACATCTATTTTCGTATGTTCTTCGCTTCCAAGTTTCATAATAGCCCCAGCTCCAAATTGTTTTTCTATATCCGCTAAAACTTGTTCAAGGGCTTTATCTTTATTCTTTTCTTCTTTAATTTGTTTCATAGTTACTTCCTTTCATGATTACTATCTAATTCTATTATATAAAATTTAGTTTGTCAACACTTTTTCGAACATTTGTATATAAAACTATTTTAATACGGAGGAGAAAATATTTTATTGATTTATTATCAAATGTTTAGTCAGAACGCATACTCTTCGTTCTTAGTTTTATTTTAAGGTATAACTCATTAAAAAGTAAAGAAAAAGTCATCGACAAATTCCGACATTAGTTTAATTTTTAAGGACTTTTTTACTTATTTTTACATATATTTATTTGACATATTTAAAAATTTGTGTATAATTATTAATGCAAGTACTTATGGCAGTGTTTTATCATTTATTATAATGTGTTTATTACGAAAAGGTGCAAAAGTATTTAGGACTGCCCTAAAGAAATTGTTAAAATAAACTCCCTATAATAAAGATAGACAACCTTTGTATTTAGATTAATAGAAAGGAGAAATAAAAAATATGGCAAGATATACTGGTCCAGCTTATAAAAAATCGAGAAGACTTAATTTCTCTACTTTAGAAAATGGTAAAGAATTAGCACGTCGTCCTTATGCACCTGGTGCTCATGGTAATGATAGACGTAAAAAGTTAAGTGAGTATGGTATTCAGTTACAAGAAAAACAAAAGCTTAGAATTATGTATGGTTTAAATGAAAAACAATTCCATAGATTATTTGAAAGAGCTTCTAAAATGAAAGGCGTAACTGGTGAAAACATGTTAAAGCTTTTGGAATCTCGTTTAGATAATGTTGTTTACAGAATGGGACTAGCAAATACTAGACGTGGAGCAAGACAAGTTGTTAATCATGGACATATAACAGTTAATGGCGTTAAGGTCAATATTCCTTCATACTCTTGTAAACCTGGTGATATTGTAGCAGTTAAAGAAACTTCTATGGACCATCCAGCAATAAGAGCTAGTCTAGAGAATAATGCAACTTTAAAAGCATTTGTTAATTTTGATAAAAACAAATTAACTGGTACTTATGTAAGATATCCAGAAAGAAGCGAACTAAACCAAGAAATTAATGAGTCATTAATCGTTGAATTCTACAATAGATAATAATTAAAACTACTTTGCAAAAAGTAGTTTTTTGGTGTTTTAATTTTTAAATTCTGCTATAAATTAAATATGAATATTACTTGTTTTGAAATAATTAATGATGTTAGCTTAAACTTTCTTATCAAATTAAGAAAAAAGAGCTAAAGCTCTAAATAATATCTACTCCACCAAAGACACAGGTATAATTAATATAAATAGTTACTTTGGCATCTTTATTATCGTTATATTTATTCTCAATACCACCAAAGATTGGTAAACCACTTATTTTAACTGCTACATTTTCTGGGAGTTTTAAATCAATTCCGCCAAAGACACTTACGCAATCAATTACAACATCTTTACTTATTTTAGCATTTCTAAGGTCTAATTCTACTCCGCCAAATATTGATACAGCTCGAAAATCACTTATTATATCACTAACTTTCTCATCTACACCGGAGAAAACAGCAATATATTCTTTACTATTAGGACTGCTTTTTCTTATTTTTCGTCCACCAAATATAAGATTTAAACCGACAACAATAATAATTACCGGAACAAGTATTTGCCATATCATGCTCCATTTTATAATATCTTGACTAGCTAAAAGAAGTAAGATACCGACTGTTAAAGTAATAACAGAACTACTAATACTTTCTCTTTTGGTTAAACCAAATAAAGATGGAATAATGATAAATAAGGTCCACCAACCTCTAAAAAATAAATTAATGTCCCACCAATTAAAATTATTTCCTAAAAACAAAACACCAACAATAATAAGAACTATTCCCCAAAATATACTTTGCTTGTTTCTCATATAAACACCTCAAGATAATTATAACATATATTTTTAGATATACAATAAAAGTTTTTTAACTAGACATTATCCATTTAATAATTTCACTCTTTAAATAATAATATTCATCTTCTGTAAACTGCATATTAGCTATACAATATTCTTTATTGGATATATGACTGCAAAAGATACATTCAAATAAATTACTACAATCTTGGATAAACATAGAATTACTTATTTTAGAAGAACAAATAACATTATAGGAATTAGTACAGGTTGTAGAATCATCTACTCTTATAGAGTAATTAATATTCGTACTCCGAGAAGATGCCAAACAATAATTAGAGTCATGTATCCCATCGCAAAATATTATATTATTACAATTACCACAATTGGTAGAGTTATAAACATTCATAGAATTATAAATGGGATCACTTTTAGAAACATTAATGCTTTCATATACTCTTTCAGTTGTAGTGTAATTTATACTTTCCCAAATACTAAGTAATTCTTTTAAGTTTTGAACTGATTTTTTAGGCAATATCCATCCTTCATTATTATCACGTTTCTCCATATTAGTGTTGGTGATAAATTTAAAGGAATTAACCGTAACTGTGTATGTTTCCTCTCCAGTTAGAGAATCTCTAACCGCTATAGGTAATCTTATATCAAAAGCAAACTTATTTTTAATTTCTTCTACACTATAAGGAGAACTACAACCAAATACTCCCTTAAAAATTTTATTTGTGGCCTCTTTTGTTTCAATTTCACTCATTTAAGAAACCTTCTTTCTACTAGTACTAGATTTATGCATGATGTCACTTGCAGTAATATCATTATCTATTTTAAAATTAAAATCAAATACTTTTTCTTCAAGTTTTTTGGTTTTTATAAATTTATTATTTTGATAATCATTTCTAACTTTAGGTATGTAATTTACTGTTTTAGCTTTAAAGGTTGGAAACATACATCCATTTTTACTTAATCGTACTACGCACTCTTGATTTTTTAAATTGGTAAGCATTTTATATTTATCATCTTCATCTTCACTATTAACTAATTTAATTTCTAAATTTTTAGAAAGAGTTATAGCATCATTCCTTGAAACTCTAAAAACGTAATAGTTGAGGACATTGGCAAATATAGCATCTTTTAAATTTTCACTAATTTGACTAAAATATTGTCCGGCTAAAACAACTGATACATTAAATTTCCGCATTTCGGATAAGAAACGAGCCAAAATTGGATTTTCGACCACGGCGACTTCATCAATAATAAAAATTATATGTTCATCTGTTATTTGTTCTTCAGCAATCATAAAAAGTTGTTGCATTAAAAGTCCAGCTATAGTTTTAGTTACTTTATCACCTAAATTTATTCTATTAAGCGAAAATATACTTAGAAAATTATTTTTTATAATATTAAGCAAACCATCACCAATTTCTCTATCGCTAAAAACTGGTACCATTTGCATTTCATCAATAAAAGATATGATTGGTGATATAGCTTCATTATAACTAGATGTTTTAAGTTCATTAAAATCTGTTAAAAAGAAATAGGAAACACTGGTAGGTATTGCTCTTTTAAGTTCGCTTATAATATTATTACGATAATCTAAATCTAGTAAAAGTTTTCTTAAATTCGTAAAAGAAAAATCTCCTTTTTTGAGAAGAATATAAATACTATATCTTAATACTCTTTCCATCTTAGCATTATAAGAATCATTTATTAAAGATTTAAATAAACTAAGGAAAAGTTCAACATTTGCATTAATATCACTTATATTACTTTTAAATAAATCAATAATTCTATCACTCTTAAAATCTATAACTGTATTTTCAACTTCGCCTAAATCATCTTTTAAAGTATCATGAGGATCAATAACTATAACTTTATATTTATCTTTATTAGTGTGATAGATATTATTAATGAGTAAAGCCAGAAATTTTGATTTGCCTGAGCCGCTAGAACCAAGGACCAAAGAGTGCCCTGCAAAATCATAAGAATTATGAGTTAAATAATAATTATCTTCTAAATAAGGAAAAGTAGCAATCTTAAAAGTAGCATTGGCACAATCACTTCGGAATAAATGCATTACTTTATCGATAGTTAAATATTTAGGTGTGCTCTTTAAAGTGTAACTTTTAATTTTAGCAAAATTAATGGTTAGAACATTTATAGGTATTTTAAAAAATAATTTTTTCTTATATAATTTGTTTTGAAAATGATAATTAATTTCTATTTTTCCTAGGTAAGAACGGATTTTGTAGCCACCACGTATATGGATAACTATCGAAAATAATTTCCTGTTTTTTTTATATAAATTATTTATTATATCAATAGTATTATCAGAAACATTATTATAATATATTCCTCTATATTTTCCCCTAGAAATATCTAAATCATCGCATTTTTTTAATAAAAAGCTAGGGTTATTAAAGCTAATGGGTAATTTAATGGGTGAAGCTATATAATATCTTATTTTATGATACTCAGGTTTAATGATAATTTGCCAAAAGTGCATTACTCCTAAAAATCCATCTAAATCTTTTAAATAATTATCCCAAGACTCTTTAGAAATATCTTTGTTATTTAAAAAAACTTCATAATAATATTTTACCATAATAATCCCCTTTGCGTGAGACTATTATATAAAAAAAGCAATAAAAAAAACTGACTTTTCTAGAACAAAAAAAGTTAGTTTATTGGAATTAAAAAGTCGGTTACATTATCATGGTAATATTCTAACTCCGGCATTTCTTTTAAAGAATACTCACAAGTAGGTAAAAATTTTAAATAAAATTTATCTGACATTTCTTGAATATCACGGGCTTCCTGGGAATTAATGCGAAACTTTAACCAACGAGACTTAGGAAAATTCACTTTTTTCATATTAGGGTACTCTTTTTCCCATAATACCCAGTATTCATAGTCATCACTATTAAAACGATCTTCATATGCCACCATGCCATAATCAGGCATAGGTAAGTTTTTCTTTACCTTTTTAAATAAAGCTGGGGCATCTTTTTTTATTTTAAGATTGTTAGTTTTAACTCCTGTGCCATATATTGCAAATGCAGGAAGTTCTACTATTTCATATTGCAATTCTTCTTCAACATAAGGAATATTAAATTCTAATTTAGGATAATATTTTAATTTACTCGTTTTCTTTACTTGACTAGGCTTGATATTGTGAAACTTAAAAAAAGCTCTTGAAAAAGTGGTGGTGCTTAAATAGCCATATTTTATTGCGACATCAATTACCTTCATTTTACTTTGAGCTAAATCTTTGCCAGCTAAGGTAAGACGACGTTTACGAATATACTCAGTCAGAGATATACCACTTATTAAAGGAAAAACCCGCTGCAAAGTAGAAGTATTTATGCCCACCATTTTAGCTAATTCAGTATAATTTATTTCTTCCGTAAGATTCTCTTCGATAAATTTGAGCATTTTATTTAAATTGTTATAAAAATCCATACTAATCACTAAATAAATTTTAACGCATTAAATGTTTTTATGCAAGGTAAAGTTTATTGTTCCTTATTCTGATGCCATATTTAATCTGCACTATTTAAATAATCTTTACCAATATCTATTCTATTAAAACATGTTATTCACTTTTAAGCATTTTTACAATAGTGCACTCCTTAGTGTCAATACCATTTATAACTTCTTTTATTTCGTCTATAGTAATACTTTCATATACCTCTTTAGTGTTATTTACTATTTCACCATAAATGATTAAATAGTTTTGAAGGAGATTGTTAACCGCTTCTACATCTTCATAGTTTATAACCATGGTGGCAATGGCAGAATTGACTTTCCTTTTTAAATCGTCTTCTAAAATATTTAAATTATTTAAAGCACCTAACACTCGGTCTACTGCCTCATCTATGTACTTACTTTCAAGAGTAATATCTATTATAACATACTCATCCTCGACAGTGCGAGTAGCATTCATAAATGTTATTAAGCCTTCTTGTAATAGTTCTTCTTTGAAATCGGAAGTATCGCCAAAGTTGCTTGATAAAATAATACTAAGCATTATATTAAGCTTTAATTTATCAAAGCCTTTAAAATTCTTTCTTTCTAGTTTTAGACCGATTTTGGCTTTTTCAACTTCGACATTAGCCTTTATAATATGCTCTTTTTTAACAATTTTCCGTGGCTCTTTCGTTTTTACTTTCTCCGGATTTAAATACTTAGGAATATCTTTTTTCTCTAAATTGTCATTAACTATTTTTTCTATTTCGTATGGATTCACATTACCAGTTACGATTAAAAACATATTTTGGGGATGATAAAAAGTATCATAAATTAGATTAATATCATCTAAATCAATAGAGCGTACATCTGATTCTTCACCCGTAATAAGGTTACGAAATTTCTCTTTATGATAAAGACATTTGTTAAATTCAAAATATAAATTATTATAAGGTTGGTCATAACCCATATTTACTTCCGAAATAATTATCCCCTTTTCTTTTTTGATAATATCTTTGGTAAAATAAGGCGTATAAACATAATCTAATAAATTATTCAGATTGTCTGTTAGTTTATTTGTACCATAAACTAAGTAACTTGTATATTTAAAAGTCGTAAAAGCATTTATTTCACTTCCTAAGGGGTCAAATAAATCATTTGCAGTCGTACTCGCATCAATATTAAATTTAATATGTTCCATAAAATGAGCTATACCATTTGGGACTTGATATTTTTTACCTTTAACCATAAATTCCGTATCTAAAGAGCCATATCTTACATTAAGAGATAAATAAAAACTTTTAGCATATGCATTTTGCCAAATATAAATCGGGAGTCCTTCTTTAGAAGTTGTAAAGTATATTTCTTCATCTATGCCTTTGATTTTAATTTTCTCCATTATTCTCTTCTCCTTCTAAAACAAAATATATATTGGGTTTTATTTTATTAGATAAGGCTACAATACTGTCTTTAGTAACACCTTTTATTAGTTTAATACGTTCCTCTAAAAGCGGTAAGTCATCAATAATATGGAAAACATAATTATTTAAAATACCAGCAGGACTATCCATGGCAAGATTAAGAGAAAAAATAAAACTTTCTTTAGCAGCTTCTAGCTCTTCTTCTGTAAATTTTCCTTCTTTCATTTCTCTAAAAGCTTGCTCAATTAGCTTTCTTGCTTTTAAAACATTGTTTTTACTAATAGAAGTTTCAATTAGTAGTAAATTATCATATTTTAAATAAATACTTTTAATGCCATAACATAAAGAATTCTTCTCACGAAGTAGTTGATAGAGTTTGGTGTTTAGTCCTCCTCCACCTAATAGATAATTATAAAAATGCATAACAAGCATGCGCTCTTCTTTAGTTAAATCTATACAATTATATATATTAATCAAATCAGTTTCTAAAAACTTTGATTGTTCTTTTATCTTTTTAGCTTTTTTCGGGCATTTATTATTAACATATAAATTATAATCCTTAGTTTTTATAACTGGATTTTTAAAATATTTAAAAATAGTATTAGCGACCTCGTCCATATCTAAATCACCAACAACAAAGATATCACATGTATTATTATTAATTAGTTTATCATAGATTTCTTTTAAACGTTTTGGGGTAATACTTTCTAATTCTTCTAAAGATCCTAATACATTATAGCTAGTTGGTGAATTTTTATCTAAATTTTCTAAAGCTTTTTTTAGAGACACTTTGGAAATATCTTCATTTACGCTCAAAATTTCGTCTTGTAAACGATTTTTTACAATATTAAAGTTTTTGATATCAAATTCACTTGCTGTAACAAAAGGATTCATAAGCATCTCAAATGGTAATTTTATTACTTCCTCTAAATACGAGTTATCACTAACATAACGTGGGTTTAAAAAGCCTAAAACAAAAGAAGTCATGGAAATATTCCCAACTTTGTTAGTAACACCATAAAATGTGGCTTGATATAACTCTTCTAATTTTTTTACTACTTCTTTACGACTTTTATACTCCCTAGAACAATCTGTTATGATATCAGCTAGAAAAGTTTTAGCAAGCATTTCATCTTTTTTTACCTCATCCCGAAAAACAATTTCCATTTGCGCAGTTTTAAATCTATTTGTTTTACATGTATATATATTAAAGGATGGATATTCATATGTTTTGTATTCCATTTCCTCACCTCTTTTTTTATTATAACACAAAATAGGTAATTTATTAATTTTTATCCTATTTATTAACTGCGACCATATTTTCATGATTATTTATATAGGACATCCTAGAGCCTATGGCAACAATCCCTACAAATATTACTAAATATAATAAAATAACTCCTCCATAATTAATTAAAACTTTTTTCATAATCTCAACTCCTGACACAATCATTATATATTATATACATATGTTCGCTCAAGCTTTTTTTGCAAATTTGACAAACAAAATACAATTGTTTGACAAACATATATTTTTCTGCTATGATTATAGTGGAGGTAAAATCTAATGGAAAAATTTAAAGAAATAACGGAAAAACAAAATAATGTACTTGATTTTATTAAAAAATTTACAGCGATGCATGGATATCCACCATCAATTAGAGAAATTGGTAAAGGACTTGGATTATCAAGTCCAGCGACAGTGCATACGCATGTTAAAAAATTATGTAATGCAGGATATTTAAAAGTTGATAATAATAAGTTTAGAGCTATGGAAATCTTAGTTGATAATGAATACGATGAAAAAAGCGAAGAATTAGTAAAAGTTCCCCTACTTGGAAAAGTAACTGCTGGTTCTCCTATCGAAGCGATTGAAAGACCTAATGAGTTCTTCTCACTACCAGCTAACCTTATTCCCGCAAAAGAAACTATATTTACTCTTGATGTTAGTGGTGAGTCCATGATAAATGCTGGAATATTTGATGGCGATATTGTTATTGTGCAAAAACAAAGTACTGCGCGAAATGGTGATATAATTGTTGCTATGACTGATGAAAATGAAGTAACCTTAAAAAGATATTACAAAGAAAATGGTCATTTCCGCTTGCAGCCAGAAAATGATACAATGGCTCCTATTATTCTTAATAATGTAACCATTCTTGGAAAAGCTATTGGTTTATATCGAAAATTTTAGAAAGCATTTCGCTTTCTTTTTTTTATCCACAAAAAAGGTAGGAGATAATCCTACTATGAAAATTTGAAACATTCCTGCCCACATATGAAAGATAAGCAACATAGGCAGGAATAATTAACTATTAGTAAATTTCTGCTCAGGCTTTTTATTGCTAGAAAACTTTTTAAGTTTCTTCTAGCCTGAGTTCAAAGTTTTGTGAAATGAAGAGTCATTTCAAACCGCCTCGCTACACTCCTTGAATAGTGTTTCTT
>CAOKNI010000021.1 GCA_948470005.1 uncultured Mycoplasmatota bacterium | reverse complement strand
CCCCCTGAAGACAGCTTCTAAAAGAATAAAAAGGGGTTGACTAGTGTGATACTAGTACCAATTCGCCTTGTAAGTGAATTGGTGATTGTTATATTAAAGGATAAATGGATATTTGTCAACACTTTTTTAAAAAAAATTTAAATTAATTTACAAAGTTTAATTAGTTTGCTAAAATTATATAGTAGGTGAGATATTATGATACTAAAAAAACCATATGCTTTTTTGATAAAACATTTTAGAGCAGTCCATTTATTCTTGTTAATTCCAATGTTTTATCTTATTATTAAAACAAAAAGTATTGTTAGTTTTTTTGCAGAATATATAGCTAATGATTATACTTTTAAATTTGATAATGTTTTATCTAGTTTATCTGGCAATTACATTAATTTGTTTATGTATTTAGCGGTAATTGTAATATTAGTGGTTTTAATGTTTTTGCTTATAGTACTTCAAAAAAAGGAGAAGCCAACTAAATATTATAGTATAAGTATTATTTATTATGTTGGAATTTTTATTTTGCTTACAACTTGTTTTGGTATTTTTGAACAAATAGAAAATGATACTCTAAATATGACGTTTGCAAGAATAATTCGTGATTTGGCTTTTATTATTCATTATAGTCAGTATATCTTTGTGGTATTTAATATTATTAGAGGAGTAGGGTTTAATCTTAAGAAATTTAATTTTAAAAGTGATTTAATAGATCTAGAAATTGAAAGTGAAGATAGTGAAGAATTTGAGTTTTTGGTAGGAAGCGACCCTTATAAAGCAAAGAGGACAGCAAGGAGACTTTTAAGAGAGTTAAAGTATTATTATTTAGAAAATAAATTTATATTTACAATTGTTTTAGTAGTTTTATTAGTAATAGTTGGCACCATTATTTATAGAGGTAGAGATATTACAAAAATATATGGCGAAAATGATAGTATTGCCTTTGGATTTATAAACCTAAAAATTAAAGACTCTTTTATTTCTGATTTAAGTCATAAGGGTAATGTTATTAAAGATGGAAAAGCTTATGTTATTTTGCAAATAGATGTATCTAATAGATATGCGGAGGAAAAAGAATTTAATTATGGGAATTTAAATTTAATTGTAAATGGGAAACAAGTTTCCTCTGCTATTCATTTAGGTAATTATTTTATTGATTATGGTAACCCTTATAATGGAAGCAAGATAAAATCTAATTCTGAAAATGCTTATGTTTTGGTTTATGAGATAAAAGCAAAAGATATTGCAAGTAATTATTCTTTGGTTGCGTTTTCTGGATATAATGAAAAAGGAGCAGTTAATAAAACTATTAATATAAAACCGCAAGTTGTTAAAAAAACAAGTGGAATAAACTATGTTAGTAAGGGGTCTATGACTAATTTAGAGGCGACTAATCTTAAAAAAACAAAAGCGAGTATTTTAGGATATGAGTTAACTAACTATTTTCCTTTTACTTATAATTATTGCATTACAGCTGATAATTGTTTTAAAGCACATGATGTTATTTCGATTACAGGTTCAGATATTGGAAGAAGTACTTTATTATTATTAGATTATAAATTAGATCTTGATACGGAATCAATATATATGAATTCTAATAGAGATTATAAAAATTTCTTTGAAGATTTTATGAAAATAAAGTATAAAGTTGGTCATCAAGAATACTATAAGAGTATCAGTATACTAAATTCAAAATATTATAATGATAAGCTTATAATAAAAATAGATAATGAAATAGATAAAGCGGTGGAGATAGAAGCAATTATAACGGTAAGAAATGTAGCTTATAGTTATAAGTTAAAGTAGATTAATTGACAAAAAAGGACTTTTTTGTTAAGATAAGCGTAAATTATAAATGAGGTTGTTATGTTAGAGTATTTTTTTGAGGATTTAAAAAAAAATTTTGGTAATGATGAAATTCGTTTAATAAAAAAAGCTTATAAATATGCAGAGGCAAAACATAAAGGCCAAAAACGTAAAAGTGGTGAACCTTATATAATTCATCCACTTAATGTAGCTTATATTTTAGTTAACGAATTTCACTTATATGATGCCAATGCTGTTTGTGCAGCTTTTCTTCATGATGTTTTAGAAGATACTCCAACTACATATCAAGATATAGAAGAAAATTTTTATAGAGATATTGCTAATTTAGTTTTAGGCGTTACGGATAGTAGTAATATCGTTTTTGATACGAAAACAGAAGAAGAAAGATTTAATAATAGTAATATTCTAAGAAATATGATGAGTGATTACCGAATAATTTATATAAAACTTGCTGATAGATTTCATAATATGCGGACACTTGAGTATCAAACTAAAGAAAAAAGAATTAACAAAGCGGAGCAAACTTTAGCTTTTTATGTACCGATGGCTTATGGAATTGGAGCTAATAAAGCGGCTCGAGACATTGAAGATTTATGTTTTCATTTTATGCATGAAGAGGAATCAGAAAAAATTGTGAAGATGAAACAAGAATATGAAAATGAACATCAAAGGGAATTTGAAAAAGTTTTAAATAATATTAGAGAAGTTTTAACTAAAAATGGGATAGAACCAGAAATGTTTATGCGAATGAAAAATTTAGCTGGCATATATGAACATGTTAAAAGAACACAAGAGTTAGCAAGTTTTCCAGGACTAGTAAAACTACGAATAGTTGTAAAATCGAAGGAATATTGTTTTAGAGCCGCAGCTTTAATAAAGAAAAATTTTCAGTTTGATGCAGAAACGATTGTTAATCATATATATAAGCCAAGATATAATGGTTATAGGGGCTATTCAATTATGATTTATAGTGGCGGTATTCCTATTAATGTCAATTTGTATACTAAAGATATGGAAAAAACAAATGAGTATGGGTTTGCTATTTTGGCTAATAGATTAAAAGTAAAAAGTGTACCAAGAATTCAAGATACAATTGCGAATGGTTCGGGCTTTATGTCGACTTTAAGTGAGCTAGGAAAATATTATGATGATGAAAAAATATTGATTTCGCAAGTAGAAAAAGAACTTTTTGGTAGAGTAAAGACTTATACACCGCGAGGAGATGAAATTGCTTTGCCAGAGAAAGCCACAGTATTAGATTTTGCTTATAAAATACATACCAGTATTGGTAATAATGCCATTGGAGCTTATGTAAATGGTAATTTAGTGAATTTAGATTTTGTCTTAAAAGAAAATGATGTAGTAGATATTGTGCAGAATAATAAGGCTATAAGACATGTTGCGGATGCTTCAATGGTCGTAACAACGAGAGCTAGAAGAATGATTGAAAAGTATGGAAAAAAATAAATTCTTAAGTTTTAGGAATTTTTTTTATGAGGATTATTGACATTTACTTGAAAAACTTTTTTTTTTAAAGTATAATTATTTTAGAAAATAGGAGGCTAAACTATGAGGAAGATTATTGCTAGTTTAGATATCGGAACAAGTACTATTAAATTAATAGTGGGAGAATTTATTAAAAACTCTTTAAATATTCTTTGTGTTTCCGAAGTTCCTAGTCATGGTATAAAAAAGGGCATTATTGTTAGTAAGGAAGAAGCTATTCCTGCAATTAAAGAAGCATTTCATAAAGCAGAAGAAATGCTTGGAGTTTCTGTAAGAGAAGTAGTACTTGCAATACCTTCTTATTATACGGAAGTGGTGATGTCAGAAGGCTCTAGCACTATAACTAATGAAGACCATGTTATTACTCATCAAGATTTAATTAGAGCAATGCATGCGGCAAGTTATAATAAAATTAATGAAGATAGCGAACTTATTAGTATTATTCCTACAAGATATAAATTAGATAATGAAAGCATTGTGAAAAATCCGATAAATATGATTGCTAATAAGTTATCTTTAAAAGCAGTGTTAATTACAGCACCAAAAAGTAATATTAATTTATTTGTTAATACGTTAGAGAAAATCGGTATTAAAGTAGTGGATGTTGTTGTTTCCGCTTTGGGAGATTATGAAGCTCATAAAAATAAAGATACAAGAGCAATGTTAGGGGCAGTTGTTAATATTGGAGAAGAAACTACAACAGTATCAATTATTAATAAAGGAATTCTTACAAAAACAGAAGTGATTGAATTGGGTGGAGCGAATATCGATAATGATATTGCTTATATTTATAAAATTACTAAGAAAGATGCAAAACATTTAAAAGAGACTATTGGGCTTGCAACGCCTGATATGGCGCAGGCTAATGAAAAAGTCTCGCTAACAGACAGGATGGGAGAAAGTGTTACAATTAATCAAAGTGACCTTAGCGAGATTATTGAAAGCCGACTAATAGAAATATTAGAACTTTCTAAAAAACAAATGAACTTACTTACCAAAAGAGAAATAGAGTATGTAATTGTAACTGGGGGAACAGTAGAATTAGCAGATTTTAATATTTTACTCGATAAACTCTTTACTAAATATTATATTCTTGGTAAAATAGATTATATAGGTGTTAGAAGTAATAAATATAGTGTTTCAGTAGGAACTATAAAGTATTATAATAGCCGATTAAAATTAAAGAATAAAGAGTATTCAGTATTTAATTTAGATGATTTAGAAAATTTAAGTGGAATACATAAAAAAGTAAATATAAATGATAATTCCGTATTAGGAAAATTATTTGGATATTTTTTTGATAGTTAAGGAGATGGCATATGAACGGTTTAGAAATGGATCAAATTGCAAAGATTAAAGTTATTGGAGTCGGTGGCGGCGGTAATAATGCTGTAAATCGCATGATTGATGAAGGTGTTAAAGGTGTTGAATTTATTGTAGTTAATACAGATTTACAAGTATTAAATGCATCACGTTGTGAAAATAAAATTCAAATAGGTTCAACGATTACCGAAGGTTTAGGAGCTGGAGCTAATCCGGAGATTGGTAGAGCAGCGGCGATTGAGTCAAAAGCAGATTTAGAGGAAGCTATAAAAGGTGCTGATATGGTATTTGTTGCATGCGGAATGGGTGGTGGAACAGGTACAGGAGCAGCCCCAGTTATTGCAGAGATTGCTCAAGAGTCTGGAGCGCTTACGGTTGGTATAGTAACAAAGCCTTTTAGGTTTGAAGGTAAAAGAAGAATGGAAAATGCACTTCTTGGTTTAGAGGAACTAAAGAAGCATGTGGATACTTTAATAGTTATTCCAAATGATAAGTTACGTGATATAATTGACCGTAATACTTCATTTAAAGATGCGTTTAAAGAAGTAGATAATGTCCTACATCGTGGTGTTCAATCAATTTCTGATTTAATCGCTGTTACTGGTATTATAAACCTTGACTTTGCTGATGTTAAAACGGTTATGCAAAAAAGTGGTACGGCCATTATTGGTATAGGATGTAATGCTGGAGAAAATAGAGCAATTGAAGCGGCACGTCAAGCTGTTGCTAATTCACTACTAGAGGCTACAATTGAGGGAGCTACTAATGCGATTGTAAATGTTACAGGTGGCTCTAACTTGACATTATTTGAAATTGAAGATGCAGTTGAAACAGTAAGAGCTGCGGCTAATAGTGATGTTAATATTATATTTGGTGCTATTCAAAATGATAACTTAACTGATGAGGTAATCGTTACAGTTATAGCTACAGGCTTTGAAAATGAGGGAGAAGCAGAAGAAATGTTATTCTCTGATGATACTAAAATGCCAAGACGGAAACCTCAACCGGAAGTAGTAGAAAATGAGTATGATATTCCACCATTTTTAAGAAATAAAGATATGTTTTAATTCCTGATAAAGGAATTTTTCTTATAAGTTTTATATTGATAATATTTAATTTGAGTTATATAAATGTTTTTTGTAAGGAGAGATGAAAAATGAAAAAAATATTATTTTTATTGAGTGCTTTAGTAATATCTTTAATATTAACAGGATGTAATCAAAAACAAGAAAATAAAAATATTGAAGGTTCACTAGAAGAAATAATGCTAAAGTTATATGAAGGAATAAAAGAAGAAGATATGCCAATGATGGTTGAAAATATGACTTTAACTGAAGAAAATTTTAAATATTATGCTTTTGCTGATATTAAATATAAAGATGCAATAGCAAGTGAATCTATGACAGGTTCTACACCTCATTCAGTTGTATTAATTCGACTTGAAGATGTAAAAGATGCTGAAAATGCAGTAAAAGAAATTAAAGAGAATGCGGATCCGCGTAAGTGGATATGTGTAGAAGCTCAGAATGTATATGTTTTAAATAAAGGAGATTTAGTTGTACTTATTATGGCTAATGACCTTGCAGATATTATTAAATCAAATTTTGAGAATTTAAAATAATTAGAGAGGAAAATAAAATTTATGGTATTTTCTAGTATAAGTTTTCTTTTCTTTTTTTTAAGCCTTTTACTTTTTTGTTATTACTTAGTTCCTAAAAAATATCGCAATTTTGTATTACTAATTTTTAGTTTATTATTTTATTATATGGGAGAAAAAGAATATGTAATATTACTTTTATTATCTTGTTTAATAAACTATATTCTAGGAATATTAATATCTAAAAAGAATAAAAAATTATATCTTATAATTGGTTTAATAATTAATATAGGTTTTTTGTTTTACTTTAAATACACAAACTTTTTTTTAAATACTTTTTTTAATATATTTAATTTTAAGGCTCCAATTTTGGCTATTATTTTACCATTAGGTATTAGCTTTTTTACTTTCCAAAATATTAGTTATTTAATTGATGTATACAGGAAAGATGCACTTGCTGAAAAAAACTTTTTTAAGTATGCAACATATATAACTTTGTTTCCACAATTGGTAGCAGGTCCAATAGTAAGATATAAAGATATTTCAGAAGAGCTTTGTAATCGAAAGGAAAGTTTTAAACTCTTTAGTGAAGGAGTAATAAAATTTATAATAGGTCTAGCTAAAAAAGTAATAATTGCTGATACTATATATCGTATGTATATAAATATAATAAACTCAAATATGGCAATGGTATCTTATCTCTTAGTAGCAGTAGGTTTTACTTTACAAGTCTACTATGATTTTTCAGGATATAGTGACATGGCAATAGGATTAGGTAAAATGTTTGGTTTTAATTTTAAGGAAAATTTTAATCATCCCTTAGTTTCTTTTTCTGTCACTGAGTTTTGGCGAAGATGGCATATTTCTTTATCTAGTTTTTTTAAAGATTATGTTTATATACCTTTAGGAGGTAATAGATGTAGTAAACTTAAAAATATTTTTAATATTTTTATTGTTTGGCTTTTAACAGGATTATGGCATGGAGCTAGTTGGAATTTTATTTTTTGGGGAATATATTTTTTTGCCTTTTTAATTTTGGAAAAGTTTATGTTGAAAAAATATTTAAAGAAGAATCTTTTTTCTTATATTTATACAATGATAATTATTATAATTAGTTTTGTTATATTTAATATCACAGATTTAAATGAATTAGGTATGTTTTTAAAGGGAATGATTGGAATAAATGTTCCGTTACTTAATTCAGAAATTATTTATTATTTGAGAAATAATTTTATTTTACTTGTAGTCGCTTTTTTAGGTATTAGTCCATTAATAAAAAATAAAATTAATTATTTAAAGAAAGGTAAATGGCAAAAGGTAATTGAAGTTTTAGAATTAATATATGTTTTCAGTTTATTTTTAATTGCTATAGCGTGTATTGTTTCAAGTACTTTTAATCCTTTTATTTATTTTAGGTTTTGATTATGAAAGAAAAAATTATAAGTATTAGTTTTATCATTATTATTTTTATAGGTACACTTTCTACTTTTATTTTAAAAGATAAGGACATATCAAATGTTGAAAGAAGAAAACTTGCCACGAAAAAAACTTTAAAAGAAGATTTTAATAACAATTTAGATAAATATTTAAGTGATCAATTTTTTATGCGAGACGAATTATTAACTTTGAATAGTGCCTTTAATCGTTATATATTAAATAATAAAGAATATAATGATGTTTATTTAAAAGGTGATTATATTATCGAAAAAAATTATCCTTTAGATAATGATAGTGTTAATAACTTTATAAATAAATTAAACTTAATAAATAATGAATATTTAGAAAATAACAAATGCTATTATGCGATTATTCCTGATAAAAGCTATTTTTTAAGTGACAATAAATATTTAAAAATAGACTATGAATCTTTATATAGTAAATTAAATAAAGAATTAAGAGTTAGAGAAATAATTATTCAAGACTTATTAAATATAAAAGATTATTATAAAACGGATATTCATTTGAAACAAGATTCTTACTTTAAAATTATAGAGCGCTTAAGTAGCTATTTTAATCTAGAATTAAAAAACATCAAATATGAAGAAAAAGTTTATAAAAATTTTAAAGGATCTTCATTTTATAAAATTCCTTTTAGTAAAAAAGAAGACCTTATTTATTTTTCAAACCCTATTTTAAACAATGTAAAAGTTAAACATTTAGAATATAAAGATAACTATATATATAAAGAAAAGGCATTAAATTCTAGTGATGCTTATAATATATTTTTAAGTGGTCCTAGTAGTTTAATTGAGATTATTAATGATAAAGCTTATAGTTCTAAAGAATTAATAATTTTTAGAGATTCCTTTGGCAGTAGTATAGCACCACTTTTAGTTCCTTATTATGGGAAAATAACTTTAATTGATTTAAGATATATAAATATTAATATTGTGAATAATTATGTAGATTTTAATAATCAAGATGTTTTATTTTTATATAGTACTTTATTAGTAAATAATAGTTTTTTATTAAAGGTTTAAAAAATAGTATAAAGTAAATTAGTATTTTAGGATAGCATATATTGAAATTATTTTGTATAATATATTTGGTGACTAATAAATGATATATTTAGATTATAGTGCGACAACGCCAATTGGTTATGAAGTTTTAGATACTTATAATAGAACTAGCAAAGATTTCTTTGGGAATCCAAATTCTTTACATGAATTAGGAGTTAAAGCCAAAAATTTAATGAATAGTGCTACCAAGCAAATTGCTGAGATATTTAATATTCATGATAATGAAATTACTTATACTTATAGTGCAACTGAAGCTAATAACTTAGCTTTAATAGGCGTTGCTCTAGAGAACCATAAAAAAGGGAAGCATATTATTGTTTCAAAATTAGAACATCCTTCAATTTATGCTATATGTGAATATTTAACAAGTATTGGTTTTGAAGTAAGCTATGTTAAAAATGATACCGAAGGATTAGTCGACTTTGAAGATTTAAAGAGCTTAATTAGATCTGATACTATATTGGTAAGTATATGCGCTGTTAATAGCGAAACAGGAGTCAGACAACCACTTAAAATGATTAGACAAATTGTGAAGAAAGAAAATCCTAATACTTTAATTCATTCTGATATGACCCAAGCCGTAGGAAAAGTAAGTGTTAATATGCATGATGTTGATTTAGCAACATTCTCAGGTCATAAAATATATGGTCCTAAAGGAATAGGAGTACTTTATAAAAGTGGAAATGTTAATATAGCACCAATTTTATATGGAACAGGAAAAACTAATATGTTAAATCCGGGAACACCAGCGGTACCTTTAATTGTTGCTTTATCAAAAGCAGTAAGACTTGCTACTACGGATTTAGAAAAAAGAGAGCGGTTTATTGAAAGACTTAATAGCAAAATTGTTGATGCTCTAAGTAAATATGAAGGTATTATGATAAATAAAACTAAATATTCTATTCCACATATTTTAAATATTAGTTTAAGAAATATTAAAGCGGAAACGTTCTTAAATGCACTAGAAGAATATGAAATATATGTAAGCACTAATACTGCTTGTTCAAGCGGGAATATATCATCAAGTGTTCTTGCTATTTATAATGATAGAGTAAGAGCAGAGTCAACTTTAAGAATAAGTTTATCCCATTTAACAACTACTGATGAAGTTAATAAATTTATAAATTATTTTGAACATATATATAAGAAATTAAGCGGATTACATGGATAGCTTTAAAATTGGAGAGTATAATTATTATCCTTATAATTCTTGTGATTTAAGGCATCAGGCATTTTGCCAAAAGTTAGTCGCTGAATTAAATGAACCTGATAGCGAGTTATTAAATCGCTTAGGTGACATATCGTATATGTTTGAGCGATCTTATCAAGAATTAGAAGCTTTTGAAATATATAAGCCCACTACTTATTTAGTAGAGGATAATCATAAATTTGTAGCATTTGTTTATTTATATGTTATGAAAAATGTTTTATTTATTGAACTTGGTGTTTTAAGAGAAGAAAGAATGAAACATTATTCAACCAATATTAATCAAACTCTTACTGATTATATTTTGAATAATTTTAATATTGATTATATAAGAGTGTGTATTGATGAAAGTAATATTGGTAGTATTAGAGCAGTCATAAATGCAGGCTTCGTAAAAGAAGAAGGACATAATGTATATTATATTAAATCTAATAACCAAAAAGGTAGACAATAAAAAAATATTCAAATTATTCTTTGATAATAATTAATAAAAATGTGACTTGAATTAATCATATAATTATTATATAATGTATACAGATGAAGGGAACTTCATAAAATAAAAAGAGGAACGTTCGGTTTAGTATCCGAATGTCTACATTACATGGTTAGGCATTTAATTCAATGAAGAATTAAGTGTCATTTTTTTATCGCTAACACTAGGATAGTGGTAAGTAATAAAATGATAGCAATGTAGCGAAAAATTTTAATAATAAAGATTCTTTTCGACATTTTATCAAACCCCTTTCTATGTAATGGCAAAGATGTATAAATAGAGGTAGACACTTTGGATAACTAATGTTCCTAACTTAATTATATAATATAATTATTTCCTTTACAAGCAAAAAGCGTATATTTGTTCTATATAAAAACACTTTACTTTTAAAGATTATTTAAGTATAATTAGCCTTAGTGATGTATATGGAAAAAATTATTTTAATTAAATATGGTGAATTATCCACCAAAAAAGATAATATTAATTATTTTTTAACGCGTCTTCGAGATAATATTTTATTTGTTTTAAAAGATATAGATGTGAATGTTGATTATGATAAGGGAAGAATGTTTATTCATACTAATGATTATGATACAGTCTTAAAAAAAGTTACTTCTGTATTTGGTATTCATGAAATTAATATTTGTTATATATTAGATACAATAGATTTTGATATAGTTTCTATGGAAGTAGTTAAACTTTTAAGTGAAAAGGAATTTAAAACTTTTAAAGTAGAAACTAAGAGAAGTAATAAAAATATTCCTAGTACAAGTGTAGAATTAAGTAAGAATTTAGGGGCGATAATATTAAAAAATATTTCCGGATTAAAAGTAGATGTAAATAAACCTGAAATACTTATTAATGTGGAATATAGACAAAACAATACGCTTGTTTATTTTGAGAGCATTAAAGGTTTAGGCGGTTATCCAGTTGGAACACTTGGTAAAGGGCTTTTAATGCTAAGTGGCGGAATAGACTCGCCAGTCGCAGGGTATCTCGCTTGCAAACGGGGTGTTAAGATTGAGGCTATATATTTTGAAAGCCCACCTCATACTAGTATAGAAGCTAAAAATAAAGTTATAAGTTTGGCACGTAAGTTAGCAATATATAATAATGATATTACTTTACATGTTATTAATTTTACCGAAATACAAGAGTCTATATATAAAAATATTCCGCATGACTATTTAATTACGATTATGCGAAGAATGATGTATCGAATAAGTGCGATTATAGCTCATAATCGAAATTGTAAGATTTTGATTAATGGAGAATCTATTGGACAAGTAGCAAGCCAGACTTTAACTAGTATGAGTGCTATAAATGAAGTGGTAAAAATTCCGGTGATAAGACCTTTGGCTTGTTTTGATAAGTTAGATATTATTGATATTGCTACAACTATTAAGACTTATGAAACTAGTATTTTGCCATTTGAAGATTGTTGTACGATATTTGTCCCCAAACATCCAGTTATTAATCCATTAAAAGAAAAATGTTACGAATATGAAGAGTTAATTCCATTTGAAGAACTTATTTATAAGGCCGTTAAGCATCATGAAGTATTAAAAATAAGTGAAAAAGAAGAGAATATGTATGGAGATTTATTATGATAAATATAGATGATTATATAAATGCATCAGCTAGTATGCCTAATACAAGTGATGGTGGAAGTGCAGCTTATCATTTTGAAGATGTGGTTTTAATAAAATATCAAACTAAATTAGGTTATGATGTACTACCAAGGAAAAATGAGGAAGTTATTGCATCTGTTGCAAATGAGAAAATCAAAAAAGGTGTTAGAACTCCTGCTCATTTAGGCCTAAAAAGAGAAATAGAAGGCGATACCGCAATATGTTGGGTTTTACAAGAAAGAGCTAAAGGAGTAAATTTTAATAATTATTGTTATATTGAAGATGCAAAAAAACAATTAGCTATGCAAAAAATACTAGCAAATGCACCTAGTAGCCATTATGAAAAATTAGTCGCAGATGTTATAGTATTATTTAATTTTGGATTGGAATTGAAGTCTAAAAATATTTTTTATGATGAAGATATTTTAAATGGTGGTTTTACAATTATTGATTTACCTCAACTAACAGATAAAACTTTTGATTTTAATTCTCTAAAAGACGTTTTTCTTTTAAATAATATGTTAAGCTTTATTTATAGTAATAATAGTGTTTTATATTCTAAAAATGCTACAGATGCCGAAAAGGAAGAATCTAGAGTTTTACAATATAGAATTATTCAAAAAGTATTTATGGCGATGGAAAAAGTAATTCCTAATTTTGGTCAACACAGAAGATGGCTTTTAAGAACAATGCCAGATGATGTTTTAGCTTTCTTTAATAATAATGGTAATGATACGAGCAATCTTACATTAAACGAGCAAGAATGTAAATACTTTGGAGAAATGGTTCAGCAAGTAATAAATGATTGTTTAAAAGGGTTAGTAAGTGGAGAGTATAAGGCATGGGATGTAATCGTTAATCAAATTAAGAGTAAGTTAGGTAATTTGGGACTTTTTTATAACTTTAGATATCATAAAGATAAAGATAGTTATTGAGGAAATCTCTCAGAAATGGTAGAAAAGCTTTTTTTGGAACAATTTTATAATTTAGCATTAAATAGCGATAACAGTAATATTTTAGCCGCTAAAGCTTATTTCGATAAATTTCAAAATGCTGAGGCAAAAAGAGGAAATAGTTAAGAGATATTTGTGTTATCTAATATAATGCTTTTGATATTGTAAGTGGTGCTGATGAGAACTTATAAATATTTATATCGAAATATATAAAAATCATAAATAATGAATAATCTTAAAACTATTTAGTTGGAGGAAAAAATGGAAAATGTAAATATATCTAAAATAGATTTAGAAAATGGGAATTGTTATTATTTAATAGAAGAATATACAAATGAAGAATTTAATCGTGATTTAAATTATATTAACAATAGTAAGTTTAAAATTAAAACAGTAAAAAATACTTTAGGAACTTGCACAATTATGCTAATGGAAAGTGGCATATGTGTAGGCTATATAAGTGCCTCTATATTTGCTGATAATACCGCTTCTTTAACTACAGGTTTAATTACATCCGATATGTTACCAGCTGAAATAAAAGATTATTATGAAATATTTCAAAATCATGCCGGATATGCAATTTATATCGAAGAAAATTTTAGAGGGTTAGGAAAATCTAAGGAATTAATATATTTAATGTTTTGCTATTTGCGAGAGCTTAATATAACTGATGTTTTAGTAAGAGGAATAACAAACGAAATAGCTTGGAAAACTTATTTAAGTACGGGCGCAGTATCAGTCAATTATAAGACAGCTTTATATCAAGATTTAGATAAATTACTTTCAAGTGATATTTTTAGAGAATTTACAAACTCAAGAAGATAATTATAAATTAAATTCTTTAATAACTAATCTTCTGTAACCATAATAAGAACAGCTGTTGCGAGTGGAATATATTGAAAGGACGAAAAATATATTGTATAATTTTGCTAAGGTGATTATCTAATGGAATATATAAGAAATAATGGAACTAAAGTCATAGTAGAAGGTGATAATGTCAAATATGGAGAAGGAGTAATGCGTAAAAATATCATAGGAGCTAATTTCACTAATGGTATAGTTCGTGGTGGTTATCTTTCTTCGTTTAGTGGCTATTTTAAAGAAGAATTAATAGCTATAGAAACGGGACTTGGAAATAATGCTAATGCCAAAATGGGAGATATTAAAGATGCTTATTTATTATTGGAATCGAAGCTTAGAGGCATTGATAACTTTAATATATACGAATTATCTTGTATAATATTAGAAACGGTAAATGAGTTTTTCGGTGGTTTTGTTAATATAGATGCAAGGATGACGTATTATTATCCTGAAGATTTTATTGAAAGTCAAAATAATAAAATTTCTAATTTAAAAGGAACAGGTGCGGCAATGTGTGTTGAAAGAGCCGCTCTTGCCCAGAATTTACTAAAATATTTAGGTATAAATAGCTTTTTTAAAGCATCGGGTATCTTAAGAAATAACAAAAAAGAAGACTATTGTTATAATTTAATAGAATATAATGGAAAATATTATATTTTTGATACTTCTTTGCCAAATTTAATAAATAATCAAATTAGTCCCTTAATAGCACAGATAGATGAGGAATCTTTTACTTTATTAAGCTCGCCAATTTCAGACTTAGGAATATCAATTACTGTAGCACATTATAATCCTTATCGAAGTATGAATATAATTGTTACATATGATAGTGGTAGAGAAAATAGTAAGTTAGTTGATCCATTAGGTGAAGCTCCCAAACTTTCATAATCCATTTAATAAAAGTTTAATTATAAATTAATGAATACAATGTATTTTTTATAATTTTTAACAAGCTCTTCTATAAAGATAGAAGGGTTTTTCTTGGGAACAAATAAATAGCAATAATTTTTCGTTCGAGTTAGAGCAACATAAAACAGTCTTCTTTCTTCTTCATAAGGATAAATATCTTTGTGAATTAACACATATCTTAAAATATTTTCTTCTTTTATTTGAGAAGGAAGAGAATTAGTGTTATTGGTTAGATTAATTATCAGTATGTTATCTTCTTCTAAACCTTTAGATTTATGAATAGTTTTATAATAAATATTTTTCTCAGGATAAGTAATTATATTATTTGTAATATAAGATGCATCAATAAACTTAAAAATGTCATTATTGTTGCGACCTAAAACCATTAAATTGGGAGAATTTATAAGATTTAAAGCTTTTAAAAAATCTTTCTGGGAATTCTTATAATAAAAAATAACAATAGGCTTAGGAATATTCTTCTTTGACTTTAAGTTTTTCTTTATTTGTCGCTTATTTTTCATGACGAATGAGCCTGCTACATTAATTAGCTCCTGGCTATTACGATAAGTATTAGTTAAATATAGTTTCTTGACGTGTTTAAAGTGATATGAAAAATCTAAAAAACTATTTAAATCACAACCTGAAAAACGATAAATAGATTGAAAGTCATCTCCAACTACAGTTATATATGCCTGTGTTTTATTAATTATTTCCCGAACTAAATTTTCTCGAACTTGAGAAGTATCCTGGTATTCATCAATAATTATATATTTATAGTTTTTCTTAATACCTTTATTTTTTACAAGAAAAGTAGCCATATATATCATATCATCAAAATCTATTTCACCATTAGAATTTTTTTCTAATAAATACATTTCATAAATTTTTTTAATAATAATTAAATGGGGTTTATCTCTTTTTTTTGCTTTTTTAATTAATTTATCAAAGTGATTTAATTCATAGAAGTTAGAAATATAAAGTTTAATAAACCGTGATATGATATTTTTATAATTTAAAAATTCAGGAGATGTTTGATAGTTTTTTGTTAAAAAGAATTTTTCAAAAAATTGAAATTTAATACTATTAAATATTTCGGTAATTAAATAATCTAATAACTCAGCATTACATATTTTATATTCAATATGATGCTCATTTAATATTTCTAAGGCTAGTTTATGAAAAGTATAAACTTTATTATCTAGGTTTAATTCCTTTTTTATTTTATTTTGGAGACTTTCCGCGGCATTGTTGGTAAAAGTAATACATAATATATCATTAATATTAATATTTTCGTGCTTCACTAAATATTTTATTTTACCAACCATAGTGAGGCTTTTGCCAGAACCAGCGCCAGCAATAATCATTGAATTACGTTTAACTAATGTAGCTGCTTTTGTTTGCTCTTTATCTAATGTGTTTCCTAAAACTTCTACTTTCATAAACCTCCAAGTTGCATTTATAAAAAATATATGATAAACTTAAGTTGTAGAGCGTTAGGATGCGAACTAATGCTTAGTAATAAACATTAGTCGAAGCTTAATAACTAATGTTTTTTTAAAGGGAAAAATTACTTTTATCCGAAACTCCATAATATCACTTCCTTCCAAAGGTACAAAATCCTTAAATAGTAAAGGAGGAAAGAAATGGATTATAAGTTAAAACATTAGCCCTAACGCTCTGGTTAATTATTGTAGATTATTAGTATTTAAAAGTAAAGAAAAAACGGTCGACAAATTCCGACATTACCACTTCATTTAATTTGTAATGTAAATTAAAATATGATAAAATAAATTAAATTATTTCGGTGGAGATGATACTTTATGTATTATAAAATTACTAATGGAGCTATTACAATTCAGGCTAAAACAATTTTAGAAGAAATTAATATAGAAATAAAAGAAAAAGAAAGAGTAGCTATTATTGGCCGGAATGGAGCAGGTAAATCAACTCTTCTTAAAGCTTTAATAGATAATGAGATGTTTGAAGAAGGGGTGGGGGAATTTGATTTTCAGATTATTAAAAGTGATATAAAAAATATAGGTTATTTAAAGCAAAATAGCTTAGATGATAGCACTTTTACTTTACAAGAAGAAATTTTACGGTCATATGAAGAAATTGTAATTTTAGAAAAGAAAATAGAAAAGCTTGAGAAAGAATTGGCAAATGGTGCTGATGCTAAAACTATTTCCTTATATGAAGACTTAATAAATAAATATAATATTATAGGAGGATATAATTACAAAAAAGAATATTTAAGAGCTTTAAAAAGTTTTGGCTTTAAAGATGAAGATTTAGGAAAAAAAGTTAGTAATTTTTCTGGTGGAGAAAGAACAAAGATAGCATTTTTAAAGCTTTTACTTAGTAAGCCTGATTTACTATTGTTAGATGAACCAACTAATCATTTAGATATTGAAGCAATTTTATGGCTAGAAGAATATCTCAAAAACTATAAAAAAGTGGTAATAATAGTATCTCATGACAGAATGTTTATTGATAAAGTGGTAACGAAAATATACGAAATAGAATATGGAAAAACAGAAGTCTTTAATGGTAATTATAGCTATTATGAAAAAGAAAAAGTAAGAAGATATGAAAAAACGTTAAAGGATTATGAATATCAACAAAGTGAAATAAAAAGATTACAAAGTATTGCAGATAGATTTAGATATAAACCATCAAAGGCCAGTATGGCAATGGCAAAATTAAAGCAAATGGAACGGATGGTAAAAATTGCTAAACCAGAAAAAGCAAGTACAAGGACATTTAATATTAAGAATATAGAATTTAAACCTAGTAAAAACCTAGTTTTAGAAGTTGATAACTTAGTAATAGGATATAATAACCCTTTAAATGAAGTATCCTTTAAGCTTTTTAGAAGTAATAGGCTAGGAATAATTGGTGCTAACGGAAGTGGTAAATCAACATTTTTGAAAACAATAATGGGATTTATTCCATCTCTTGGTGGTAAATATACAATGGGTAGCAATGTTAGTATTGGATATTTTTCGCAGCAGCTAGATACACTAGATAATAATAAAACCGTTTGGGAAGAAGCTACTAATGCTTTTCCTAAGTTAAATGATTATGAGCTTCATCATGTTTTAGCCTCATTTATGTTTTATGAAAGTGATTTAAATAAAAAAATTGCAGTTTTATCAGGTGGCGAAAAAGTGCGATTAAATTTGTGTAAAATAATTTATGCTAATCCTAATTTTTTAGTTTTAGATGAACCGACTAATCATTTAGATATTTTAGGTAAGTCTAAATTAGAACAAATTTTAGCTTCTTATGAAGGAACTATTTTATTTGTTTCTCATGATAGATTTTTTTTAGATAAGATAGCAACTTCTATTTTGGTATTTGATAAAGATAAAACAAGCTATTATGATTTAACTTATAAGGAATATTTAGATAAGAAAGAACAATATGATGATGTTGTAGAAGTTATGAATGTAAAAGAAAAGGTTAAAAAAGTTAATAATTCAAAAGAACAAGAGAAAGTAAACAAAAAAATAGAAAAAGAAATTGGGAAGCTAGAAGAGAAAATTAAAACATTAAAAGAGTCTTTATTTGAGCCAGAGGTTTACACTGACTATGAAAAGGCTAAAGAAATAAATGAATTAATTGCAAATTTGGAAGAGGAACTTTTAAAATTATTAGAAAAGTTAGAAGGAAGCATTTAAAGTTAGAAAGAGACCAACTATGAATAGTCAATAGTTTTTTGAAAAATGTAAAAAATTTAAAAAAAGA
>CAOKNI010000020.1 GCA_948470005.1 uncultured Mycoplasmatota bacterium | reverse complement strand
GAGATTCTCTTGTTTTGAATCAATTACGAGCGTTTACTTTTTAATTCAACGTAAAATTCAAAGTTCATTTTTCATAAGGTAGGAATTTTTTAAAATCATAATTTTATTTGTAAATAATCGAGCTTGTATTATTAAATGTTTTTTGATATAATTAATTTGCCTTAGAACTTTTTTTATTTAATTAAAATATTTTGAAATGGAGTTGATTGAATTGAGTAAGATAAAGATTTTTAGTTTGGGTGGATTAGACGAAAATGGTAAAAATATTTACTGTGTAGAAATAGATAAAGATATATTTGTTTTTGATTGTGGACTTAAATATGCTAGTGGTAATATGCTAGGAATTGATTATATTATTCCGGATTTTACTTATTTAGTTAAAAATAGAAAACGAATTAAAGGTTTATTTATAACACATGGTCATTATGAAAATATGGGTGCTACCGCGGATTTATTACAAGTTATTCCGAATTTAAAAGTATATGCGACTAAATTTACGAAGTATGTGCTACTTGAAATGGGTGTTAATAAAGATAATATTGTTGAGATTAAAGCTCATAAAAAAATGAACTTTGGCCATATAAGCATTTTCCCAATAAGTGTTTCTCATAGTTCACCAGATGCAGTTATGTATGTAATTAATACGAAAGATGGAGCTATTTGTTATACGGGCGACTTTATATTCGACCCTTCAATGATGGGTGCTTATGATATGGATTTAGGTAAAATTGCTTATGTAGGAAAGTTAGGCGTGTTGTGCTTACTTTCAGAATCAGTCTTTAGTGAAAATGTAGGGCATACTTCACCTAACCATAAACTTGTAGATATGTTTAAAAAGACTGTCAAAAATGCTAGTAGTCGTATTATGTTCATGGTTTTACCAACTCATTTATATACAATACAAGAAATTTTTAGTGCGGCATCTAATTCACACCGGAAATTAGTAATAATGGGTAAAAGATTACAAAATATGGTAAATTTTGGAATTAATGAAGGATATCTTAATATTGAAGAGGGAATACTTGGTGACTTATCTAATATAAATGATAATAATAGTATTTTGCTTATTTGTGATGATAAATCTAGTCCATATGCGGCTTTATCTAAAATATATAATGGTTATGATAAGTTTATTAAATTAAAAAAGAATGATACGATTGTATTTTCAGAGCCAAGGTATGACAGTAATGAGAAAGTACTCGTAAAACTGGAAAATGATTTAGCTGAGCTTGGTTGTGAAATTGTTAATATTCCTAGTGATAAGATGATACTTCATCATGCTTCAAGTGAAGATTTAATGCAAATGTTAAAGCTTGTGCGACCAAAGTATTATATGCCAGTTAAGGGAGAGTACCGTTATATGGTAGGTAATGCTGATCTTGCAAGTTCTCTTGGAATGCCAAAAGAAAATATTATTTTAAAGCAAAATGGGGAAGTTGTGGAGTTTATTAATGGCGAGATTACTGATAAGTCTGAAAAAATAAAGGTAAATGATTGCCTTATTGATGGTAAATCAAGTGATGATGTTGGTGAACTTGTTATTAAAGATCGAGAAATGTTAAGTGAAAATGGTATTGTTTTAATAAGTGCAACAATATCGAAGTTCGATAAAGTTTTATTAGTTGGTCCAGAGGTTACAACAAGGGGCTTTATTTATATTAAAGATTCTGGCGAAATGATTAGCGAAATAAAAAAGATTTGTGCGAGTATTATTGAGAGAAATATAATGCCTAATTATGTTGATTATAATAAGATTAAAACGGAAATTAGAGATGAATTATCTAAATATTTATATGAAGAGACAGAATGTAAGCCAATGATTATTGCAGTTGTTCAAGAAGTATAAAAATCACTTTTTGACAACTGTTTTTTGTTTTTTTGACACAAATTTGACAAGCAAATAAAAATATGCTATAATTTATAACGAATGAAGGGGGAATTTTAAATGGCAAGAGTTTTAGAACAAGTAATATTTTTAAAGAAGAAAGGGTATTTAACTATTCAAGAAGAAAGTGAGCTTACAATGTTAGAGCAAATACTTTCGGATAGACTAGATGGTTTAGAAATGGAAAGACTTGATAATCCACAAGGAGAAAAAGCTATGGCTTTAGATAATCAAATAGCTTTATTAAGAAAAATATTACTTACTGGTAATTCACTTGAAAGATAGAATAATTTAGGGGAATTCACTCATAATAATAATGGGTGATTTTTTATGAAAGAAAGACAAAATGATAATATTATTTTTTTAAATCTTATTTATCAAAATGCACAGATGGGGTTAATTGGTATTGGCGCGGTAATGGATAAAGTTGAGGATGAACGGATTGCCAAACTTATTAGTGAACAACGAGGCGAATACGAGAAATTTTGTGAAGATGCTAAAAAAATATTAATTAAATATGGAGCAAAAGAAGAAGAAATAAGTGCAATTCAAAAACTTAGTAGTAAAATCATGAGTGAGGCAATGACCTTTAATAAAGGGGATAAAAATATTGTTAAACTTATGATGGAAGGTAACGAAAAAGGAGTTATTGCCATTACAGAGAAGCTTAATGAGTATAATGATAAAGATCCTGAAATTGTAGCTTTAGCGGAAAAGCTTTTAGCTACCGAAGAACATAATAGGGAAGAATTTAAAGAGTATTTATAAATTGAGGCTAAAAAATCTCAATTTTTTCTTTGCTTGATTTTTTATTCATGTGTGATATAATAAGAAACATTATTAAAGGGGAAATCTTTACGGAGAAACCAAGAGAGCAGATGACTTATGATAAAGCTTTAGAAATTTTAAATTTAAATCGTGGATTTAGTGAACAAGAATTAAAGAAGGCCTATAGAAGCTTAGCTCGCTTACATCATCCCGATAATTTTACAAAAGAAAGCAAAGAAGTAATCGCTTATCATGAAGGTAAAATGAAAGAAATTAATGAAGCTTATGATTTTTTTGATAAATTAAAAAAGCAAAATGGCAATTATTATGAAGTCTTTGATGTAGATGCCTACCGAAGAGAGATAGCAAGTAAGATAGATGCCTACTATCAAAATGCTAAAATTGGGGATAATGATTTAATAGAAGAAGTAAAAGAAATTGCTAAAGCTAGTAAATTTTTATTGGTCTTAAGTGACGAAGAAACAAGTATTGACAAACTATTTAAAGGCTTTTTAAAATCTTTAAAAAAATGTTATGAAGATTATCAAGAAAATCTTTTTAAACAAGAATTTGTATTTTTAGAAGATATAAAAGAAGAGATAAAATATGATGCATCAGTAGAAGTATTTTATAAACAGATGCAAAATTTAAAAGATAAATATAGTAGAAGTAAATTATTTAAAAAAAGAATAAATGAAGAATGCGAAAAATATAAATTATATGCGTTATATGATAAGCGGATTGCTGAGTTAATAAAAGTTTTGCAAAATAATGCGAAGATAAAAGCGGAAGGTGTAAATTATAAAGAAATAGATACTTATATTGCAGAAATGCATAAGGAAATTGAAGATGTTTTTTCGAGTGTTGCTTTTATAAATAGCGAACTTGCTAGTTTAAGTGAAATGGTTAAAGGAATAAGCGATAATCAAATACTTGAAGAATATAATCGCTTGGTTCAGAGCAATAATAATGGAGATAGCATTTCCGATATAAAAAATGGTTTTGTTAAATTAAAAGAATTAATATTAAAATATAGAGAAAAAGAAAACTTTATTGCTCAAAATAAGCCATCTTTAAATGCAATGTTTATGTCTATTCAAAAAAGTTTTAATGAAGCTATGACTGCTTATAATGAAACCGCGGATATTGATAGTATGAGGCGAGCATTAGAGATTTATGAAGAATTTTTATCTGCTTATCGAGCTATTATATCAGGAGATTTTGATATTTCTATGGCAAATGTGTTAGCAAGACTAACATTTAGTGACTTTGATGGTGATAATGATATTTTAAATCAAGTTTATCAAAATAATTCGATAAACAATATATTTATCTTTAGTGGCCATGGCGGTAATTCTTTACGATTTGCGATGTTAGTTTTAAAAGACGATGGATATCATATGATAAGAGATGGTCTTTTTGGTGGCTTAGAAGAAGTAGAAATTGATATTACTAATTTAGGTGGTGATTATGTTAATTTAGACGAATTTTTAACACAAGCATCTTTTATGGGACTTAAGGTAATAGATAGTTTTGGATTGTATGATTATATAGTTTTATATACTCGCAGCGACGCAAATATTTGTTTAGATGGAAGTGGTAAAATAGTTATAAATCATATAAAATATTTAAGTATTAAATCAGATAGTAGGGCTCTACCATATAAAGATAAAACATTTTTAAAGCAAGAAATTGCAAGACAGCTTCAAAATAAGCTTGATACTACAAACCAAAAAACTAAAGAAGTTCCAAGAAGTCGGTAATCTGACTCTTGAAGCTTTTTTTAATTTAGATTGATTTTTTTTAGTATTTTGTTTATAATTAATAAATGTAGGAGGATATTAATGAAAAAGATATTCCTATTGTTTATGCTTGGGTTTTTACTTACAGGTTGTGTTAGTATAAAAGAAGATAATGTTGATAATATAATTAATGGTGCTTTAAATAGTCATGTAGCAACGAGAAATGTTAATAGAAATGGTTATAGATATTATATTCCTCGAGGTCTTAAAGTTAAAACAAGTAGTAGTTTTAATGAAATAATTACAAATAATCAGTATACTTACTATTTATATGTCGATGTGGTTAGTTATAATAATAAAACAGATTTTACTTATAATATAAATAATGAGGCTTATTTTTCCAAAGCTTTTACAAAAGATAACAAAAAAGGGTTTGTAGAGGTAAATAATTATAAAAATAGCAAATATATAATTGAAATTATGTATAATTATGCTAAAATAGAAGTAATAGGATATGAGAATGATATTAATGATATTGTGGCATATGCTATCGTCATTCTTTCATCAATTACATATAATGATAATGTAATTGCTAGTTATCTTAGCAATAAAGCGAATAATACTAGTGAAGAAGAATTTGATATATTTGAGATAATTGGTAGTGACAATTATTTACAATTTACAAATGAGGAAGATTCTAAAGAGGATGAGAAGGATCCGGATTATATAAAGTAGAAGGGTGATTATTATGGGATTAATGAATAAGCTTAAAAATATTTTGTTTGAGGAAGAAGAAGTTGAAATACCAGTAATTGATAAAAAAAGTAAAAAAAGAGAAGAGAGAATTCCAGATTACCGGGAAATGCCAAAAAAGGAAGAAGTAAAAGAACCGGATTATAGTGAACTTTTTGATAGTTTAGAAGAGCCTAAAGAAGCTGTACCTAAAAAAGAAGTAGTGGATTCTGTAGAACCAGTATCACCACAAGTTTCAGACCGAGAAATGTTTAATCATGAAAGAACATTTAATTTCCCTGCTTTTGATGAAGAAGAGTTTGACAATATGGCTCCTAAATCTCGTCGCTCTAATGTCTTAGAACATGAAAAAAGAAAAGCAGAGAAGAAGACAGAATATAAAGTTCCAGTAAAAAAAGAAGAAGATAAAGCTAAATTTAGGCCTTCACCTATTATAAGTCCAGTCTATGGAATATTGGATAAGAATTATACACCTGATGAGATTACTTCAAGAAGTACTACTAATAGTACTCGGGCTTTAGATGTAGATAGTGTAAGAAAAAAAGCGTTTGGAGTAATGGAAGAAGTAAAAGAGCCTGATATTATTTTAGATTATAAAGAAAATGCCGAAGAAAAGATTTTAGAAGAAAAGCTAGAAAAAGCACGGACTATTGATGAATTATTAAAAGATAGTAGTGATGAAGTTATTTCAATAAATGAGGAAGTTAAAGAGGAAAGCCTTGATAATACGAGAGAAATGGAAAATATTGAGCCAAAACATGAAGAAAGTTTAGAAGATGATACAATAGAAAATGATTTATTTGATTTAATAGATTCAATGTATGAAAATAGAGAGGATGGTGAATAATGGATTTTTGGTTATCATTTTTACCTATTATTATTTATATTTTATTAATAATTATTTTAGTAGTTGGCATAATATTAGGTGTGAAGTCAATTAAAACAATAAATAAGGTTGAAAAAGTTGTTGATGATGTTAATGAAAAAGTAGAATCTTTAAATGGTTTGTTTCAAATTGTTGATTTTACAACGGATAAAATTGTGACACTTACGGATAAATTGGTGGATGGAGCATCAGCAATAGCTTCAAAATTATTTTTTCGTAAAAAAACAAAAAAAATTGGAAAGGAAGAGGAAAATGAGTAAAGAAAAATGTGGTTTAGAAAAATTCTTATTAGGCGTAGGAATTGGCGCTGGTCTTGGGGTGCTATTTGCACCTAAGAGTGGAAAAGAGACAAGAGAAGAATTAAAAGAAAAATTTGATGAATTGCTAGAAAAAGCAAAGAGTGTGAAATTTGAGGATGTTAAATTAACTATTGAAAATAAAGTTAATGAAATTAAAGAAGATTTAAAAAATATTAATAAGGAAACTGTAGCATCAGCAATAAAAGAACAAGCAAAAAATATTAAAACTAAAGCTGAAGAGTTAGTAGACTATGCAGTTAAAAAGGGTACACCAATTGTAGTTGCTGCGGCGAAAGAAGTAAAAGCTTCAACGATTAAAACTTTGGAAGGTATAACTGCTAAGTTAAAAGATGAAGAACCACAAAAGATAGCAACTAAGAAAAATAATAAAACAACTAAAACGAGTAAATAATTACTTGTTTTCTTTTGTTTTAAAATAAAGAGCTGGAAGTATTGACAAGGGTTCATATTATAGATATACTTGATATATACATTATTAGTAAGGGTGGTAGAATGGAAAAAGAATATAAAATAAGTTGGTTTAAAGTAATGGGGATTATCGCATTTATTATTATAATAATTGCGTTATTGTGTCTTGTGATGCCAAAGAAAAGTGCCGGAGCCAGTGATAATATTTTGAGCACATATATTAGTAATATTAATCTCATGAAAGAGTCAGGGTTTGAATATTTTCAAGGAAGTAATCTACCAGCTAAAGTTGGAGAAAGCAAAAGTATTACTTTAAAAGAATTAATTGATAGTAAAATTATTATGGAATTTCATGATGAAAATAATAAATTATGTGATGTTAATAATAGTTATATAAAGACTACAAAAACTTTAGATAATGAATATGCAATGAAAGTAAGCTTGAGTTGTGATAATAAATCAGATTATATTGTAACGACAATAACTAGCAAGAATATTTTAGCAAATAATAATGCAAATGTTAATAAAACACCAGTTACTAACAATATACCTAGTAATAGTACAGGTGGAAGTGTTAATCAAGTAACTAATGTCAATATTAATTATGTTAATTCTTGTGGAGCTAATTGTAATACACCGAGTTGTGAGACAAATTGTTTAAATAATATTTATTATACGGTTAATTTTGATACTCAAGGCGGAGATTTTGTTCCAAGACAAATTGTAAAAAATGGTGATGTAGCAAATTATGTAATAACTAAAAAAGATGGCTATGAATTTTTGGGTTGGTATCTAAACAATCAAGAATATAATTTTAATACGCCAGTTACAAAGCAAATTACGTTAGTTGCTGAATGGAAAAAAATCGAAAATAATGATAAGCCAGCAGTTAACAGGAAATTTAAAGTTTACTTTAATTCTAACGGTGGAACTTATGTAAAAGAGCAAGAGGTCTTAGAAAACGGTTATGTGGTAAGACCAAATGACCCAAGTAAGTCTTGCTATGATTTTGCAGGATGGTATACCGATAGTAACTTAACAAATTATTATAATTTTAATACTCATGTTACAAAGGATATAACGCTTTTTGCTAAATGGGTTGATAATGGCAGTTGTACCAAAAAGCACACCGTAACATTTAATTCTAATGGTGGCACTAATATAAATCCCCAGGATGTTTTAGATGGTAAAAAGGCCGAAAAACCGATTAATCCAAGTAAAACATGTTATGATTTTGGTGGTTGGTATACAGATAGTAATTTAACAAATTATTATGATTTTAAAACACCTGTTACAAATGATATAGTTTTATATGCTAAATGGATTAATAATGGAGCTTGTATTAATAAATACACAATATCTTTCAATTCCAATGGTGGAAGTTACGTGGAAGACAAAATTGTAAATGAAGGTGCCACTATATCAAGACCAAATAATCCAGTCAGAAGTGGTTATATATTTAAAGGTTGGTACTATAATGGTTATGAATTTAACTTTAACACAAAAATAAATCATGATTATACTTTAGTTGCAAAATGGGAAAAAGAGCTTGTTCAATATAATAAATATTGCCAAGTTAATAAAGAACGTTTTTATTCAACAAGTTATGTTGATGGTAATGGTAAGACTACATATAATAATTGGACAATAAAATTTGATAATTTAACTAATGCCAAAAATGTTAAAATAACAAATAATGGATATATAAATAGTTTATCTATGTATAATGACTTATATTATAAGAATAGCACTAATAAAGGCTTGTCAATGGTTGGCGATAATGGTAATGGGCATGTTCCATATTATTCAGCAGAAGAATTACAGAACCATTCTTTACAAAATTATAACTTTAATAAATATTTAAGTAATGCTTATTATCATAATGGAAACTGGTATACTAATGCATCAGTAATAGTTCATAACTATAATAATGTAAATAAGTATTATGCTACACATTTAAATAAGTATATATATTTTGTTCCATTTTATTTTGATGTAGAATATACAAATATGAATCTTTGTAAGTGGGATTTGGCATCTAATCAATATCAGTATGATGATTATCAAATAATGGATACGATTTATGAATAATTTAACTTAGGTTAAATCGCTAATTGCGTTAAAAATTTAGAATATGAATTAAAGTTCATAAATAAAGTATGATAGAGTAAATAATAGTCTTTGTTTATGAACTTTTTATATTAAGAGGAGAAGATAATGGAAGAAAAAAAGAGGAAATATGCCCGATTTTTACTAGATGGGTGTCTCTCTTTGCAAGCGAGAGATAAATTATTTATTATTGCTTCTGATGTAATAGGAGATTTTGTCGATTTAATTATTAAGGAAGCTAAAGAAATGGGAATAGAGGAAATTGAAACCAAAATTGGTCATCCTTATTTGGAAAGAGAGCTATATTTAAATAATTCTTATGAAGAGATTATAGCTAGCCCTTTAATAGATAAAACAATATATAATAAAATGGCGAGAGAAGGATATGCTTTTTTAAATCTTTCCTCACCACTTCCCGAATTTTTTAAAGATGTTGATAGCGAATTGTTAGCAAAAGTAGGTAGTTATCAATTATCGCAGATTGAAGAGTACCGAGAATACCAAAATAAAGGTTTGATAAAGTGGAATATTTCAGCAGTTCCAAATAAGTTTTGGGCTGAAGACTTAAAAGGCGTTGGTACGGAAGAGAAATTATGGGAATTAATATTTGAGATATGTTTAATAAATAGGGATAATCCTAAATTAGCTTGGCAAGAGAAGGTGAATTTTTTAGTAAAAAAAGCGAAATATTTGAATGATTTACATATTGAAAAATTAGAATATAAAAATAGTTTAGGAACTAAATTAGTAATTGGTCTTCCAAAATCTTATGTATTTCAAAGTGCCTTATCAACTAATTTGGTTAATATGCCAACAGAAGAGGTTTTTACATCTCCAGATAGATTACAAGTAAATGGTAAAGTATATTCATCTAAGCCTTTATATCATAATGGCAAAAAAATAGAATATTTTTGGTTAGAGTTTAAAAATGGTAAAGTAATTGATTTTGGGGCTAAAAAAGGAATTAGAACTTTAAAAGGAATACTGGAAGTAGATGAAGGTTCTAGCTATCTTGGCGAAGTAGCTTTAGTGGATTATGATTCGCCAATTTCGAGAACAAATATATTATTTAAAAATACTTTATTTGATGAAAATGCTTCTTGTCATTTAGCTTTAGGAGCAAGCTTTTCAGAATGTATTATAGATGGATTTAAAAAAACAGAGGCAGAGCTAAAGGATTTAGGATTAAATTATTCTCATGAGCATGTTGATTTCTTTATCGGAACAAATGATTTAGAAATTAAAGCCTACTTGCAAAATGGGGATGAAAAAGTTATAATGAAAAAAGGAAACTTTATTTTTAAGGAGTGATGAACATGACAGTTTATGAAGATTTAAAATGGCGAGGTTTAATTAAAGATGTTTCTAGTCCCGAGGTTGAAGAATTATTAAATAAAGGGGGAGTTACCTTTTATATTGGGACTGATCCAACAGGTGATTCATTGCATATTGGACATTTTTCTTCATTTTTAATAGCATCAAGACTAAAAAAAGCAGGGCATAATCCTATTTTATTAATAGGAGGAGCAACAGGCCAAATTGGTGATCCTAAGCCTAGTGCCGAAAGAGCTATGATTACCAAAGAAGCTGTGCAAAAAAATGTGGATGCTTTAACAAAGCAAGTTAAAAAGATTTTTGGCTTTGAAATTGTTAATAACTATGATTGGAGCAAAGATATTAACTTTATTGATTATTTACGAGATTATGGTAAATATTTTCCAATTAATTACATGTTAGATAAAGATATTATTAAAAGAAGATTAGAAGCAGGTATTACTTATACAGAATTTTCGTATATGATTATGCAATCTTTAGATTTTTTATGGTTATATCAAAATAAGAATTGTATTATGCAAGTTGCCGGACAAGACCAGTGGGGAAATATTACTGCAGGTATTGATTTAATTAGAAAAAAAATTGGTAAAGAGGCTTATGGTATGACTATGCCACTTATTACTAAAAAGGATGGCACAAAATTTGGGAAGACAGAAGGTAATGCAATATGGCTTGATATAAATAAGACTAGTAGCTACGAAATGTATCAGTTTTTTATTAATACTGAAGATGACATGGTAATTGATTATTTAAAGAAATTAACTTTTTTAAGTAAAGAGGAAATTTTAGAATTAGAGCGTCAACATAAAGAAGCACCAGAAAAAAGACTCGCTCATAAAAAGCTAGCGGAAGAAATAATTACTTTTTTACATGGTCATGAGGAGTATATTCATGCTTTAAAAATAAGCGAATGTCTATTTAGTGAAAAGGTTAATGAGTTATCAAGTAAAGATATAAAAGAATCTATGAAAGGTGTTGCAACATTTGAAGCTTCATTAGATGTTAATATTGTTGACTTTTTGGTTGATAATAAAGTTGTTGCTAGTAAAAGAGAAGCAAGAGAGTTTATCACTGCGGGAGCGATAAGTTTAAATAATCGCAAAATTACAGATTTAGAATATGTAGTTACAAATAAAGATACAATAGAAAATGAAGTTATAATTGTTAAAAGAGGCAAAAAGAATTATTATTTAGGTATTGTAAAATAAAAGAAATCTAGTGTCTCTTTTTGTGTAGAAAAATTTATTGAAGGATTGGTAGTATGGTAGAAATAAATAAACTTTTGAATAATCTTAATCAAGATAATATATTTAAAATTAATGATTTAATAGAAATAGGGAAGCTTGATGCCAATGATTTAACAGAAGATATTCTTTTGACTAATAATCCGAGGATAATGTACTTAGCAGCATTATATATAAAAGGAGTTTCAGTAGGAAGGCTTGCTCATGCGGTAGCAAGAATTAGAAATGCTTATTATATTTATATGTTTGGGCTAATACCAAAATCTCCAGTTAAAGAGCTTGCTAAAGGAATGATTGCCACCAAAAACATTGCTTTATGTTATGAATTTGCGAGAGATGTTCCGCTAGCACCAATAGAAAATCTTGCTCAAGCAATGTTAAGTAAAGAAGAAATATTAGAATTTGAAGCTATGAACTTTTTCTTCTTTTTACGAGATTTACATGACAAAATAAGTCCCACTACGGCTAAATTATTTGCTAAAAAAGTAATGGACCTAAAAAGTCCATCAGCAATATGTGCTATTGCTCCTTTAGGTTTTTTAACAATACCAGAATATTTAGAAGGACTTAAAAAATGTAGTGATGCTTATTTAGGATGCTATTATTATCTCTTAGCAAGTGAATGTGTTTGTACGAAAGAAGAAATTCAAAGTATAGCGGCATCTTTAATTACTACTAATGATTATAGTTATATTGAAAAGTTTATTTTAGAAATTCCAAATGCACCTTATCAAATGTTAATAGATAACTTAGCTTTAAAAGGAGCTCTTAATAGTTTAGTAAATATTGCTTTATCTAATCAAGATTTTTCTTTGTATGCCGTGGATGCTTTAATTAAGATGGAAAATGTTGAAGCTTTAAAGTTTGTTATGGATAATATAGAAAATTATGATTTATTTTTAAAATTAAATGCTTTTTTCGGTAGTATAGTTCCATCAGATGTTGGCAATGCGAGAAAAAGAAGATTTGATGGGTTGGCTAGTGTTTGAGTGATTTAAATAGTATCTTTTAGGCTTTTATCTTTTATTGAAAAAAACTTTTGCATAATATATCATAGAAAGTGTGATGATATTATGAATAATAATGTTTATAGGAAGCCTTATAAAAATGAATCTTATAATCCTTATAATGGTGATAGGCAATTCTTTTTTCCGTTTTTAACAGGAGCATTAGTAGGAGGGGCAGCGGTTGGCTTAACTAGACCAAGACCGATTTATAATGTTGCGCCATATCCTAATTATGGACCTAGACCTCCTTATTATGCACCAGGAGCACCATATTCTTATTCTTCTTATGGAGGCTATATTCCGGGACCTTATGGTTATTAAAAAATTATCTTTAGGGATAGTTTTTTCTTATTAATAGATGGTATAATACTAAATAGAAGGAAATATAAACATAATGAACAAAATAAATTTACATACGCATTCAAAATATTCATTAGATGGAACAAAGAATATTAATGATATTATTAATATTTGTTTTAATAATGGAATTGTATATTTGGCGGTGACAGATCATAATAATTGTGATACTTATAAAGATTTAGACTTAAATAAAATTGCTAAGCATGGTACTTTAGTATATGGTATGGAAGCTGATGCTATTATTAATAATGTAACTTATGATATTTTATGCTTAGGATTTGAACCGAGTAAAGTTAGAGAATGGGCTCATAAGCAATATGGGACAATATTATCAAGACAAACAAAAATTTACAATAAATTAGTTGAGATATCTAATAATTTAGATTTAGTATTGGAAGGAACAAATTCCTGTGATTTAAAGCGGGAATATGCCCATGCGGCATTTTTTAGAATGTTAGAAGCCCGAAAAGAAAATAAGTTGTTTTTAGATAAATATAATATTAAAAACGTGAATGATTTTTACAGATTAAGTACAATGGATACAGAGTTTCCTTTATATGTAGATATGAGTTTGATATGGCCAGATATTTTAGAAGTTTCTCAAGTTATTCATGAAAGTGGGGGAAAAGTTTTCTTAGCTCATCCTTATAAATATGGAAAAGATAAAAGTGTTGATGAAGTGCTAAATTCTTGTAAAGATTATGTTGATGGAATAGAAATTAGTAATGAATCTGAAAATGAGAAGCAAGTAATTTATCTTTATAATTATGCCAAAAGAAATGATTTGCTAATATGTGCCGGAAGTGATTTTCATGATTCGCAAAATCATTGTAATATTTGTGTAAAATATTTAAATAAGCAAATGGTAAAAGATATGGAAAAGTGGATTGATACTGTTCCTGGTAAAGTAAATATATAGGAATTAAGGGTAAAAGTGTATAGTAATTGTAAATTATATTTATTTAAAAGCAAGATAATTCGCTGGAAAATATTCACTAGGAATTTAATATGATAAAATATATGTAAGAGGAAAGTTAGTACTAACTCTTAAATTCGACAATATATATGGTGAAGTTATGATATTTTATTCATGGTGATTAATATGAGAGTAAAGATAATTGATGAATCGCATGAAAAAGATTTAGAAGAACAAGTTAATAATTTTTTGAGTACATTAGAAGGGGATATTGTAGATATTAAATTCGAAACTGCCATTAGTGTATTTGGGGAGGAACAGATATATTGTTTTAGTGCAATGATTATATATACAATTTAGAGGTGAGTAAATTTGAAAAAAAATACATTTATTGAGGGAACAATTATTGCGACATTAGCAGTAGTTTTGGTAAAAATTTTAGGAATGGTTTATGTTATTCCTTTTTATGCAATAGTAGGAACACAAGGAGCTGCTTTATATGCTTATGCCTATAATGTTTATAGTTTGTTTTTGGAAATATCAACCGCGGGAATTCCTAATGCTGTTAGTAAATTGATAAATGAATTTAATACACTTAATAAACAAGAAGCAAAAATTAGGACTTTTAGAATAGGAAAGCGGCTTTTATGTTTTATTGCAATAGTGACTTTTATAATTTTGTTTTGTTTTGCTCCTCAAATTGCTTCGTTAATTATTGCAGATTTATCAGGTGGTAATACGATAGAAGATGTAGCATTTGTAATAAGATGTGTTTCATTTGCTCTCCTTGCTTTTCCTTTTTTAAGTGTTACAAGAGGTTTTTTTCAAGGGCATAATGTAATTACTGTTTCTAGTGTTTCCCAAGTTATTGAACAAATTGCTCGAGTAGTAGTTATAGTTTGTGGGAGCTATATTGCTATTCATTTAATGAGATTTTCGACAACTCATGCGGTAGGTGTAGCTGTATTTGGAGCATTTGCTGGTGCTTTATGTGCTTTTTTATACGTGCATAGGAAACTTAAAAAGCATAAAAAAGAATTTAATTTAGATACTAAGTTCGATTATAAGGATAAAGTTACCAATAAAGAGATTATTTTAAAAATTGTGAAATATGCCGTACCAATTGTGGTTGTGAGTGTTGCTTTTACAATTTATAATAATGTTGATATGATAATGATACTTAGAGTTATGAATAACTTAGGATATAAAGCCTTTGATGTAGAATTTATCGCTTCAGCGATGAGTACTTGGGCACCGAAAATCAGTCTTATTGTAACTTCAATTAGTATGGGGTTATCTTTTAGTTTAGTGCCTTCAATGGTGGAATCTTTTACTTTAAAAAATTATGGTGATGTAAATAATAAATTTAATAAAGCTATGGAGATTATGATATTTATATCTCTTCCGATGTGTATCGGAATATCTTTTTTGAGCGCCTCTATTTGGACTGTGTTTTATGGTTTTGATAAAATGGGAACAAGTATTTTAGCGGTGTCAATTTTTGCTCCTTTGTTTTCGAATTTATTTACAATTTCTAATTATACTTTACAAAGTATGAATAAGTTTAAGATGGTTTATATTAGTGCCATTACTGGTATTCTTCTTAATATTATTTTAGATATACCTTTTATGTATTTATGTAACTGTTTTGGACTTCCAGCATACTATGGAGCAACATTTGCTACAATTGTGGGAATGACTATCGCAGTTATTATTACAATGAAAACTTTAAAAAAAGAACATGGTTTTAATTACCGTGAGCTTTATAAAGTAGTTTTAAAAACCTTTATTCCTTTAATATTAATGATTATGGCTATTTTATTAATGAAAATTTTAGTACCAATAAACTTTACTAGTAGGTGGTCTTGTATTATTTTTATTGCCGCAATTGTCATGGCCGCTGCTTTAGTATACTTCTTTGTCGCTTATAAAATAGGTTTAATAGATGAAGTATTAGGTGATGATTTTATTAAAAAGATAAAAAGTAAAATATTTAAAACTGAAAAAGAGGTCAAATAGACCTTTTTTTAAACCATGTAAACGTTATTAGTAGTTTCTATGTCTTCATGAGAGTACATTGTGCCGCTTTCTAATTTGCTTACACGAGCATCAAGACGATTTAGTTGTCTTTCTAATTTAGAAAGCCGAGATTCAAAATCGTTATAATCACTATAGTTTGCACTTTGATTAGGCTGTGTGTTATAATTTAAGGGTACATTGCCATTGTTAGCCGGACCAGCATAAAATCCCTGGTTAGCAAAACTAGCGGTCGTAAATGGTGCATTAGCAATGTTCATGTTAGGAGTGGGAACTTGCGTTTGATTAAACATCCCATATTCTTGAAAAAAAGTATTTCGGTCTTTTTTCATGTACATTTTCCTTTCATTTTATTATATGTAATATTTAGAAAGTAGTGATTTTTAACTATGCGACTTAGAAATTTAAAAGATAAAGATTTATTAATTGAGGCTTGTGATTATTTAATTAGTACCCCGCAAGAAAAAAAGGGTGAATGGTCTTTAGAATTTAATAATGATAATCCTATTTGTTTAGAGATAGGCATGGGTAAAGGTGACTTTATTTATAATATGGCTATTAAATACCCTAATATAAATTTTATTGGGATTGAAAAGTATTCTGGTGTTATAGCAAGAGCAATAAAAAAATATCCTATTAAACTTCCTAATTTAAGAATTATTAATATGGATGCTTTAAATTTAAATGAGATATTTAGACAGGAAATTGATACCATTTATCTTAATTTCTCTGACCCTTGGCCAAAGAAGCGCCAAGCAAAAAGAAGACTTACAAGTGAAATATTTTTAAATATTTATGAAGAATGTTTTAAAGCTAAAACTAAAATTGTCATGAAAACCGATAATTTAATTTTATTTGCAAGTTCCATTGTAAGTCTTAGTGAATTTGGCTATATCATTAAAGAAGTGAATTTAGATTTAGCAAATAGTGATATTTCAAATGTTTTAACAGAGTATGAAGCTAAGTTTGTGAGTAAAGGTATAAAAATTAATTATTTAGTAGCGGAAAAAGAAAGAGAGCAAAAATGAAAAACTATTTAGAAAAAGCAAGATGCCGGAGTATTGTGTCGGGTTCTTTTAGAAAAGATGTTGAAGAGATTAAAGATATAAATTCCATTGTGGAATTATATAATATATATTTACCACCGAAATCATGGAATAGTTATGCTTGTGTCCGTAAAATGCTCGTTAACATTGAGCTTTATCAGGTATTTACTGTTCCTCATATTACAAATAGTGAAGGCGAGATGCTGCTTGTTTATGCGCCTGTTATATTTCGGGAACATATTTTAAAGATTATTCAGAAGCTAGCAAAAGGAAGAGTGTGGATAGATGGAGAAGTGTGTACATTTGGCGATGTAGTAAATGGGAAAGAAGCAAAGATTTATCCTTTTTCTGATGCTCCAGATTTTTGGTGGGATTTAGATAATGCTTTTTATATGTTTTTTGGTGATAACTATGCTAAATTAATAATAGAAGCTCAAAAAAAGATGCGAGAAGATAGTAGGGAAGAATTAGAAGTAATAGATTGGGATGAGTTATCAGAGTATTATTATTTAACAAATAATGATTTAAGTGAAGAAGCTTTAGAATTTTTAAGTCCGAAAAAAAGAATTTTAAGACGGCAGTTAATTAAAGTTTTAAATGCCCATAAAGATAATTTAAATAAAAATGATTAAACTAAAACAAGCGTATATTAATTATTCGCTTGTTTCTTTATTTATTAAGACAGCATGGATAACAAGTCTCTTATTACCATTATCACTACACGTTGATAATGTTAAAATTTTATCACTTGCTTTAATAGGAACTTTAAAGTTATGAATACTTCGTTTGGTAATCATGTCCGTAAATTCTAAAAAATCTTTATCGTCTTTAAAGAATACTTTTAAATAATCGCTAGTAACGGGAATACGATATATAGAAAATATTTTAAACTGCATATTATCATATAGTGTATTGTAAGTTATTATTTGATTTTCAGGATTTGTATACCAACTTTTGTTAGCAGCTTTATATAAAGTACCAAACATAACGCCACTATAATACATATTATGACCATAAATAATATTATTACGGTCTAAATTCATGGCATCATTACGGTAATCCATAAAAATCCAGCCATTTTTGTTATCCTTTTTATTGATATTCTTTTTTAAGTAATATTTGTTGTCTTTTGCTTGGACAACAGGATAATCAACACTAGTGTTATTTACTTTTAGCTCGCCAATTACATCTTCATTAACAGAAAGAAGCGATGCTAAGTTCATATTAGTGATTAGTTTAATATTAGGAGGTTCTGCTATATTAGGTTCATTAGGCTTAGTAGGGTTTTCTTCGTAGTTGTCTACATTATCTTTATTCTTTTTGTCAACTAAATCTTTTATTTCACTTTCATCTATTTTATCTACAATATTTTTTAAATCATCTTTAATAGAGTCAACTTCTTTTAGGGATACATAATTAAATATACCAATGTAAGTTATAACAAGAATAACTAAGCTAGATATAATAAGACCACACACTTTTAACATGATAACAATGGTTTGACTTATAATATTTTGGTCTAAATAATCTTTAGAATATTCAAGAGATAAATAAACTTTTTTCTTTTTACTGTTTTTGTTAAGGTCTTTTAAGTAATTAATTTTTTTTTCATCATTTATATTTTCATGAATAACTATTTTAATGTTACTTTTATTTGTAGACGTTAAAATTTTAATGATGTTTTCCAGTTCCGTATTACTAAGTTTGTTTAAATGAACAACTTTTAAATATTTATTTATTTTACAAAAATCTTCAAAGTCGTGAAAGTCTTCTAAAGATAGTGGAAACTCAATTCTAACATTAGTTTTGTAGTAAATATTAGAATATTTTAGTAAATTATTTTTTTCCATGAAGTTACTTATATATAAAATTTCATTTCTCGTTTCACAAGTTATGTGAGATTTATCTAGTAGTTCTAACATAAAGGGTTGAACGGTATAACAATTTAAATGTTTAATATGCTCTAACTTGGTTATGGCTTCACAAGCAAGGAAAGTTAAAGGTTCATAATCTTTAATATAAATACTTTCAATGTTAGTAGCTTTACTTATTAAGTTAATAACAATATTTGCTAATTCCATTTTGGAAATAATGGCTCTTGTAATGTGATATTGAATTGATAATTCTTTGATAAAAGATGATAATATTTTAGTGTTTTCTTTAATGTAAATATCACTAAAAATAAGTTCGTTATTACTAATAATATTGGTATTAATAAGGTCATTACTAATGGTGCTATTATTTGTTTTATAAGAAAATATAATATCATTGTTTTTTATGTTAATTAAAATCTTTTTCACTATCTCCACCATTATAATAATATCATATCTTTACGTTTTTTGAAATATTTTACAAAAAAATATTTATTTTTTACATTTTTATGATATAATTAAAGCATAATAGTAATAGTAGAGAGAGGTTTATTATGAAAAGAATATTTAGTATACTATGTTTAGTAGCATTATTTGTATGTGTTATGCCAGTAAAGGTAGCCGCGGAGGAGAAAAAAGGTAATTTCACTAATGTATATGGAACTGTAGAATGGGAAATAAAAGATGAGAGTACGGAGACTAAATCAAAGACTTGGGTATTTTATATTACCCCAAATGATAATTATAAATCATTTCAAATAGAGTTGGTTCCAACAAATTTAACGAATTTAAATCCGGTAGCATCTCCTAGTTTTTTACTTGCTGATAAGAAAGACGAAGAAAATGGAAAGATGATGCTTACTCTTGTTGTAAATAGTTTACAAAAAGGGGTAAGAACTGAAATGATGACAGTTACAACAAATTATACGAGTACAGAAAATTGTACTTTAGGCTTAAATATGGGTTCAATTACTTGTCAACAAATTGGAAGTTTATATATTGATAATAATGGTGCTAGTGTAAGTGAGGAAGAATATAAGAAGGCTTGTGGTTCTAGTGAGCCAGAAAAACCAGATGAAAAAAATCCTCAAACAGGAAATGTTATTCCATATATCGCTGTTGGTGGTGGTATGATTGCTATAGCTGGTGTTTATTTGTATAGTAGAAAATCAAACAAAATATATAAAATTTAAAAAAATGTTAAATCTCTATGAAAATAGAGGTTTTTGTTGTCAAATTTTTTTGAAAATGTCAGTAGAAAAATATTTGAAAATGTCAGTAG
>CAOKNI010000019.1 GCA_948470005.1 uncultured Mycoplasmatota bacterium | reverse complement strand
TAAATAAATTTTATCATTCTTTTTATTTAGTGTGAACCTTAAAGGTATTATAATCCTAAGCTTGCTTTTTATTTTTTGCATATTTATATGAACTCTTCATTATAGAAATTATTAATTCTTTTGCTACTTCTTTGTCAGCATCTAAAACTATTTTCTCAGGAATTAATGCTCCATCTTCTTCATGATAAAGGACACAATATAATGTAACCCCTTTATTTTTATCAATTATTTTATCCGTATAAACTGCATAATCTTTATCAGTTTCATTATCATGAATTGTAGCAACTACTTCATATTCGGTATTATCTACCCATATTGTTTTGTGACTCATTATTAGCTCCATAACTATTAGTGTTACCAAAATAATACATAAATCTATCTACTATTTGGCCATTTAAAGTATCATATTCAACTATAATATTACAAACATTCTTAGATACACCTACAAACTTATCAATATACATAACTGGAATACTATAGACAATACTTCCATCATCATGTTCTTCGGCTACTTTTGCTTGATTAAATAAGCTAGGATCATCACAATAAAGTTGGTAATCAGCCGGTAAAAGATATAAGTTCTTAACTTCATATTCAATTGGCACTAATGCAGTTGTAACTGAAGCATCTCTTGTAGCAATCTTTTCTTTCATGTCTTTTACAGTTTCTAAATAATAAGCATAGTCCTCAGCAATCCCAAGATATCCAGCTGGCTCAAAGCCATTACTATTACCATTTTCTTTACCATAATTAGTAACAGAACTATTATTATTTTCTTCACTAATTATAGGCAAATCTGCTTTACATAGATTGTTATTTTCATCTACATAAAATGGTTCGAAACCATTAGGCATAGAATTATAGTTAGTTCTATCAACCATTGGGAAAGTAATACTAATTACTCCATCATCATCAAGTGGTAACATTCCAACTATCTCTGTTATTTGTTTATCTTCATCACTTTTACCAAAATTTTTGAAAAAGTTTACAACTTTAGGTTTAATACCAAAAAATCCGATAAGTGCTTCAGCGGCAATTCCTATAGCTAAAGCAACTACTACAAAACCACCACATAATTTTATAGCAAATCTGCCTTTACCCTTTTTTTCGCCTTTTCTTCTTTCAGCTCTACTAGAGCCTGTATCTACTGAATCCATTACAAATTCCCCCTTGTCGAGAAGTATTTTAGCACATATAAAAGTATTTGTCAAATTTTGCACCTCCATGGCACTTCGTCAAACGCATAAAAAGCACTTAAAATAAGTGCTTACATCATAGCTATTCGCATTTTTTCTAAACTTTTTTTCTCATATCTTGATACCATTACTTGCGTCATATTAAGCTTTTTGGCGACTTCACTTTGCGTTAAATCTTCATAGTAGCGAGAACGAATAATTTGCTGTTCATCACTATCTAATACTTTAAAGCTATCGTCTAAATCTAGTTTTAAATCTACATTTTCTCGTTTTCTATCAGGAATAACCTCATGTAAATTGAGTTCACTTGCCTCATCATCCAAACTCATCATTACTTGAGCGCTATTAACAGCCTCATAGACTTTATTTACATCAAGTTCTAAAAACAAAGCTACTTCTTCATATGATGGTATTCTATTATTTAGTTGAGCCAATTCATATTTTGTTTTTTCAACCGTCCTATAAATCTTTAATAAATCTTTGCTAACTTTTATATTCCTATTTGCATTAACTGCAGCATACATCTCTCCAAAAATATATGAATAAGCATATGTGCTAAATTGGGTTTCGCCATTATCTTTAAAATTGCGATAAGCATTAAGAAGCCCTATTACACCTAATTGGACTAAATCTTCTCTTTCATAATTATAAAATTTGCTTGCTATTTTTTTTATTAATCCCATATGAGACTCAATAAGTTCATTCGTTGTCATTAGATATTTATAAGCCTATTTGCAGCCAACTCATTGCTAGCTATTTGCATTCTAAGTCTTTTAATTTTAATTTTTAATTCTGTACTAACTTCACATAAGCAAATTTTACCCTTATTAGTTCTTATCGCACATTTTGTATTAAGTAAAGAATCTAAGCCTGACTCATCTATATCTTTTAGTTCAAATAGATTAAATACTAAATACTTAATTTTATGCTTTAAAACAACTGGCACAATATAATTATTTATCTTATAGCATACCTTTCTGTCTAGTACTCCCTTAAGTCTAACATATAAAATACCTTTATCATATTCCATATCAACTTTTAACATAATTATCACCTTGCTACTTTAATATAGAACAATTTTTAAATATTTTAAACACGTTCGACAAAGGTTATCAAAACTTCCTAAATTTTGCAAATCACTAAAATTTTTCTAAAAAAAAATACCCTTTAAGGTATTATTTTACAAATGGTACTAAAGCCATAAATCTTGCATATTTAATTTGTTTTGCAATATGTCTTTGATGTTTTGCACAAGCACCTGTCATTCTTCTTGGCATAATTTTGCCTTTATCATTAATATATTTATTAATAATCATAACATCTTTATAATCTACGCTTTTACCTGCACACATTTGACATATTTTTTTCTTTTTACGATAAAATTCTGCCATTAATTAATCCTCCTTTATTAAAATGGTAAATCATCATCACTAAGTGTGATTTCTTCACCAAAATCTTTAAACGGGTCCTCTGATATATCAGTAGTAGGCATATTTGCCTCAGCACTTCCATCTTGATAACTACTTGGAGCATTATTAAATTCTGATGCTTTATAATTATCTTGAGGAACATAGCCTCCACTTTGATTACTATCTTTTGAGCCTAGGAAAGTAATATTATCACACATAACTTCTGTTACATACCTTTTATTTCCATCTTGGGCAGTATAATTTCTTGTTTGAATTCTACCTTCAACTGCAATTTGACTACCTTTATGACAATATTTTGCCAAATTCTCAGCTTGTCTCCTCCAAACTACACAATTAATAAAATCTGTCTCTGGAGCACCTCCATTTTGTCCTGTAAAAGGCCGAGACACAGCGATGGCAAAGGTTGCTACACTCACATTAGTAGGAGTGGTACGAAGCTCAGGATCTCTTGCTAACCTTCCAATTAAAATTACTTTATTCATTTCCTACTCCTCATCTAATTTAATAATTAAATGTCTTAAAATTGTTTCATCAATTGATGCACGGCGATCAAATTCGCTAACTACTTCAGGAGTAGCTTCTACTTTTAAAACATAATAATATCCATTCAATTCTTTTTTGATTGGATATGCTAATTTCTTTTCGCCCATTTCCTTAGTTTCAACTATCTTACCTTTACCACTGGTAATAATCTTTTTCATATTATCAATAGTCTTTTTAATATTTTCTGATTCCATAGTTGTCTTAACAATGAACATAATTTCATAAGTTAACATTTTTCCACCTCCTTATGGTCTAAATGGCTCTTAAGTCAAACAAAAGAGCAAGGAGTAATTTAATACTCGCTAGTATTATATCTTATAATTAATTATTTGTAAATAACAAATAAAAAGAAATTACTCATTTAAACTATATTCGGGATAAATAATTAATATAATCAATACTATAATAATCTTTTGAAATTGTTTTTTAAGCTTTTAATCTACTTATATTTGGTGTATTAATCTTGAATATTAGAGTTCCATCATTATTATCTAAATCGTTTATAAGCTCTAAATTAGGAATATGTTCTAAAGCTCTCATAAATATTTTTAATAGTTGTTCTGTTTTTCTTTTTTCAATTTTCTCTTCTTTGTCAGCATAATCACGATATACCATTTTATCGTGTTCATACTTTTCTAAATATATTTTTTTATCGCTTGATTGAGATGCTTCAAGATACTCTAGAAACTCTTTAGTCCATCTTTCTAAATCCTTTTTAACTTTCGCACTTAATAATTCATGATAACGATAAGAAAATACTTGCCTTATTGGTACTCGTACTTCCGTAATACCCCTACTAACTAGTAGTTCTAAAAACTTAAGAAGGGCAAAAATTTGATTAGGATGGACATCAGGATTTTCTACATTCGCATTTAATTTATATAATAATCGCTCATACTTAGAAACTCTATTTACTCCAGCTTTATTTTGAATAGCATATATATAACAAACTTTATTACCATTATCATCAGCAATATCATAATAAATTTGAGGTAAAGTATGGATACCCTCACTACCAATTAATGCAATTTCCATCTTTCTAGTCGCTTCATCATACGCTTCCCCTACTAAAGTGCGAGCCCAAATTTCTAAGCCATGAAATTTGCCTAAAAGAGCTACTGTTTTAAAATTATCAAACTCTCTATTTTGAATGAAATCTACCTGTTTTCCTAAAAATAATTCAACATTATTAAAATCAGTAATTCCCATTCTAAGCCAAATCCTTTTTATTACACTAGAACATATAGCATGTGGCATAATTGGAGAAATATAATATTCCTCACATAATTTTATTAACCCATTTACAATATCGGTTAAATAACTAAAAAATAATGTATAATCTTTTACATAAATTGTAGGAACATCAGGACTAAATCCTTTTAATAATTCTATATTTTTCTGTTCAATATTTATCGTCGAATTTGATTTCCAAGAATATTTCATTACCTGCTCAAAAAAACCAAAAGCTTCTTCTGAAAAAATAATATTAAAATTAGGAACTTCTTGTTCTCTTCTAATTTGTGGAAATACTTTATTAATAAATGTTTTTACTACCTCTTCATAAGAAATGGCTCTGATATCTTCCATAATTTCCCCCAAGTAATTAATTTAGATTATAATATATCACAAAAAAAATAAAAATTAAAGCATTCTTTATATACTAATAATTATTATTTAACCATATAAGTTCAGTTTTAATTTCCTTTACAAACAATTATCCATAACTATAGCATTTAAAAGCATACCAATAAGTAATAAACCAATACTAGGAATTACTTACCTGTTTTTCCATTCTAAAATTACTAACAAAAAGTTCATTTTTTATTAAATCTACGCATAAATAAAGGCATGAAAAAAAGCACCTAAGTGCTTAGTCTATGTTAATAACTTTTTTAGATATGTTTTCATCTTTTTTAGGAGCAATAACTTTTAAAGTACCATCTTTAAATTCAGCTTTAATACCTTCTTCTTCGATATCGCCTAAATAAAATGAACGAGATAACTTGCCGTAAAATCTTTCACGTCTAATATATTTCTTATCATCTTTATTTTCAGTCTCAGATTTTTTCTCAGCACTTATTGTAAGAGTGCCTTTATTATATTCAATATTTATGTCAGCTTTAGTAAAACCAGGCATATCAAGCTCTAAGTTATAAGCTCCATCACTTTCATAAATATCACATTTCATTTTAGAAGTTTCACTTTCTAAAAAATTATCAAACATATCATCTAAAAACATTTTTCTAGGTAACATTTTCACCATATCCTTTCAACAATTTAAATATACCACTTTTATTAGCACTTGTCAACATTAAGTGCTAATTTTGACAAAAACTAACAAAAAAATAGTTTTTACACTATTTCTTTTGTTTAAATAATTTAAGAATATCTTTAGCCTTTGAATGGATTAGCATCAAATTACATATCTCTAAAATAGAAGACAAAATTACAAATATAACTGTTGCTTCAATTATATCCATTGAAGCCATTGGATTAATTGTAATAAATACACCAAATATTAGTAGTAAAACACTAATTACAAACTGTAAAAGCCAGCCATCATAATTATATTTCTTTAATTTTAGGGCTTCTATGCATTTAAAAATAGCTTGGAAACTCAAATAAAGGCCTAAAGTAAATGTTAATATTTTAATAAGACGAAAAGGATTTAATATTACTAACAAACCAAGCACAATAGATAAAATTCCCAACATAACTTTAAAATTAAATAATGGAACAATTTTACGCATTAAAAACTCATATATATTAAAAATTCCAAACACTATAAAGTAAATTCCAATTATAATTCCCACTGTATTCGCTGCAACTAGTGGATTTAAATAAATAATAATTCCAAAAAGTAAAAATAAAATATTTAAAATTATACTTCCTAAAATTATTTTACTAAAATCAAGTGATATTTTATCCAAAAATGTTTTTTCTTTTTTCTTCATTCTTTTATCCTCCTAATTATATTATACTAAATATATTTTTCTAGTCAAGCAGATTAACTAGACAATTGCATATTTTTATGTTACAATAAACACCAATTAAAAAGAGGGGATTTTTATGCATATAAAAGAACTTAGTATTGCGGAATTTAATGCTTTTGCATCATCTTGCCCCTTAGGGTCTTATCATCAAAGCTCAAATTATGCTTTATTTATGGCAGAAAATAACTTTGAATATGATTTTTTAGGATATGTTGATGAATTAGGTGTTATCAAAGCTGCCGCTTTAATTTTAATAAAAAAAATAAATATTTCTTACAAATACGGTTACTCACCTAAAGGATTTCTTTTAGATTATTTTGATTCTAACCTCTTAGCTGCTTTTACTACTGATTTACGGAAATATTATGCCAAAAAACTGGTTTTTATTAAAATAAACCCAGAGATTGCTATTGGTGAAATAAATAAATATTCTAAAATAGCTAACTACAATCAAAATATAATAATAAGAGATTTTTTAAAAAATTTAGGCTTTCATAAACTAAAAGATAATCTTTATTTTGAATCTATAATTCCTAGGTTTAATGCTATCGTTAATTTAGAAGAATATTCTTTTGCAAATTTTGATAAAAACACTAAAAATAAAATTCGCAAAGCTGAGAAAAAAGGCTTAATTTTTAATAAAGTTAACCGCGAAGATTGCAATAATCTTTATCCTTTAATTCAACATGATATGTCAGAATTTTATTTCAAAAGCTATTATAATGTTTTTGATAAAAACAATATGTGCGATTTATTTTTAATAAAAATTGATTATGAAAAATATTTAATTAATAGCAAAAAGTTATATGATAATGAACTAATTATCAATAATGAATTATCAGAAAAACTTATTTACAATTCTAATGAATTAAACATTAATCAAAAAATGAATTCTGATAAAACTTTACTTAGCTATAAAAATGATATCGAAATAGCTAGTTTAGGATTAAGAGAAAAAAGAGAGACATATATTGCCGGGGCTTTTGTCATCAAATACCAAAATCGTATTAGCATTATTTCAAGTGGCTACGATAAAAAATTTAAACATTTTAATGCTAACTACTATCTTTATTATAAAATTCTTGAATATTATAAAGATACCTATAAATTCGCAGATTTAAATGGTATTACTGGAGATTTCAGTAATAGTAATCCTTATAAAGGTCTTAACACCTTTAAACTTGGTTTCAATCCTCATATTTATGAATTTATTGGCGAATTCGATTTTATCATTAACGAGAAAGCCTATAGATTATTAATGAATAAAGGACTTTTAGCTCGAGAATTTAATCCGCAATAAAAAACTGATATAATACTAATAACTTCTATGTTATTAACAAATATATCAGTTTTTATTATTTTTCTTTTCCACAGTTATTATTTCTGGATCCTTATAATAATCACCATCAATATCATTATTTTTTATAGAATATTTTTGTTTTAATTCTAACTTGAGATTATTTTGAATTTGCATCATTTTAGAATCTTTTTTATTCTTATTATTCATAGCGTGAGCATTTTTCTTAATTGTCGCTAATTTTGTAATACGCATTATATCTCTACCAATAATAAATAATGCTGGTATTAATATACATAATAACCATCCAGCTTTAGATGCTAAGAAAAACTGTACTCTACCTAATTGTGGTATTTTAAAGATTACTTTACCGATAACGTTATTAAATTTTGCACAAGCTTGGTCTGCAATATTATTATAATCACCTTTAGTTTGATAGCATATTTGACCTTCTTCCTCCGTTATGGCAATAACTCTATGTGTTATTGTTGTACCTGTTGTAAGCAAACTAGTTGAAATAAAAGTTATAACATCTCCAACTTCAATATCGGTTGGCTTATCCACTTTAACATTAACTATTGTATCATAAACATTTATTTTAGGTGTCATCGAGGGACTTATAATAGTATAAATCGAAAACTTAGGTTCATATCCAGCACCCTTAGATGCATATACTTTAGTCGCAATATAATAATAAATTAAAAAAACTGCCGCTATTAATAAAATAACAAATATAGCCCAAGAGACTATTTTACCGATTATATTTAAAATCTTTTTGATAGAAAAACTACTTTGATTACTCACAAAGTCCCCTCCTATTCTACAAATATTATAGCTGATAAATAACCAAAATACAAGATTTTTTAACTAGAAAAAGCTACTTTTTTAAGCAGCTTATTTTGCAACTACAAAAGTAATTTCTACTTTTGATTTATAATTAACACCTAAATCTACATTTTGACTCTGATTAGTCTCAATAAACTCAAATTTTAATTTAAAGCTTACAGACTCCCCAGGGGCTAACACTAAACTATTATAAATATTGCCGTTCTTCTTAAGAGCAACTTTTCGGTTAACAATTTTGACATTATCTTTATATAAACTATATTTAAAATCATTCCCATTAAATGTATTAACAACATCAATTAAATTAATATTATATACCAAAGTTGATTTAGAAGTGTTTTTTACAGTAAATGTTTGCGTTCCATTCCAACCAGGTTGAATATTCTTAGCATTAATATCTTTTGTGAAGTTTACCATCAGCGACTCATTAGTAATATCTACTTCACCATCACAATTTGTATCACATTTGCCATCACCATCGGTATCACAATTTGTTTCGCATTTACCATCGCCATTAGTATCACAATTTAAATCACATTTGCCATCACCATTAGTGTCGCAATTTAAATCACATTTACCATCATTATTGGTATCACAATTTAAATCACATTTGCCATCATTATTGGTATCACAGTTCAAGTCACACTTACCATCATTATTAGTATCGCAATTTAAATCACATTTGCCATCACCATTGGTATCGCAATTTAAATCACATTTACCGTCGCCGTTGGTATCACAATTTGTATCACACTTACCATTTCCGGTAGTATCACAATTTAAATCGCATTTGCCATCGCCATTAGTATCACAATTTAAATCACATTTGCCGTCGCCGTTGGTATCACAATTTGTATCACACTTACCATTTCCGGTAGTATCACAATTTATATCGCATTTACCATCACCATTGGTATCGCAGTTTAAATCACATTTGCCATCATTATTGGTATCACAGTTCAAGTCACACTTACCGTCATTATTGGTATCGCAGTTTAAATCACATTTGCCATCATTATTGGTATCACAGTTCAGGTCACACTTGCCATCATTATTGGTATCACAATTTAAATCACATTTACCATCACCATTAGTATCGCAATTTAAATCACATTTGCCATCACCATTAGTATCACAATTTAAATCACACTTACCATCATTATTAAAATCACAATTTAAAGTACACTTATTTCCATCTGTACAATTAACATCACACTTGCCATCGCCATCTGTATCACAATTATAGTCACACTTACCATCGCCAGTATTATCACAGTTCAGATCACACTTGCCATCATTATTGGTATCACAATTTAAATCACATTTGCCATCGCCATCAGTATCACAATTTCTGTCACACTTACCATCACCATTATTATCACAATTTAAATCACATTTACCATCACCATTAGTGTCGCAGTTTGTATCACATTTACCATCACCATTAGTGTCGCAGTTTAAATCACATTTGTCATCACCATTGGTATCACAGTTTGTATCACACTTACCATCACCATTAGTGTCACAATTTAAATCACATTTGCCATCACCATTAGTGTCACAATTTGTATCACACTTGTAATCACCATCGGTATCGCAATTTATATCGCATTTGCCATCATCATCTGTATCGCAATTTAAATCGCATTTACCATCATCATCTGTATCTAAATTTGTATCTGGCTTACCATCACCATTAGTGTCGCAATTTAAATCGCATTTGCCATCACCATCGGTATCTTGATCAGTTAAATTTTTATCTGGCTTGCCATCACCATCGGTATCGCAATTAAAATCACACTTGCCATCGCCATCAACGTCTATATTAATGTCAGGCTTACCATCACCGTTAGTGTCACAATTTAAATCACATTTACCATCACCATTAGTGTCACAATTTAAATCACACTTACCATCACCGTCTGTATCACAATTTAAATCACAAATTTTATCTCTATCTGTATCACAATTTAAATCACATTTACCATCACCATTGGTATCGCAGTTTAAATCACATTTTTTATCTTCATCAAAATCCAAATTAATATCTGGTATGCCGTCATCATTAGTATCACAATTTATATCGCATTTGCCATCACCATCGGTATCTTGATTGGTTAAATTTTTATCTGGCTTACCATCATTATTGGTATCACAATTAAAATCACACTTGCCATCGCCATCGTAATCAATGTTAATATCAGGTTTGCCATCACCATCTGTATCGCAATTTATGTCACATTTACCATCACCATCCATATCAATATTGATATCAGGTTTACCATCATCATTAATATCGCAATTTATATCACACTTCTTATCACCGTTGGTATCGCAATTTAAATCACATTTACCATCATTATCAAAATCAATATTGATATCAGGATGCCAATCACCATCTAAATCACAATTTAAATCACAAATATTATCGTTGTTTAAATCTTGATTAATTAAATTTATATCTGGAATACGGTCTCCATTAGTATCAAGATTAAAATGAGCTTTTCTATCTCCTTTATAATCAATATTAATCATATATTCTTTGCCATCTTTACCAATAACTAAACAGTTAATATCACATTTACCATCGCCATCTATGTCGATATTGGTATCAACTATACCATCACCATCCGTATCACAATTAAGTTTACATGTTTTAGAAGTACTAGAATAGGCAAAATATAAACCAAGTAACGTCACCAATATAATTAAAAAACACAAAATTATAATTATGATAGTTTTTTTCTTATCTTCTTCTCTTTCCTTTTCTAATAAAGCATATTGTTCTTGTAAAATTTGATTATCCATTTTAGAACACTCCCTACTATTAAAAAGTATAACATAACCCGTGTTTATTCGCAATAATAAAAATTAAAAAAAATAAAAAAGTAGTTGAAACTACTTACTCAGCAAACACTACCTCTAAATTAGCCGCTAAAGACTTATTAATATTATGATTTTGGTCACCATTAGTGTTCTTAAATTCTATTTCTAAAGTGTAATTATAAACTGTTTTTTCATTTGCTGTTTTAGTCTCTTTTAACACAACAATTTCTCCAGTCTTTCCTGTTACATCACCAGTAGCAAGAACTGTGCTTCCACTTTTCAATGTATAAATTAACTCTTCAGCATTCTTAACACAAGCATTACTGCTAGCATCATAATTTGTATCTGTACATTTAACAAAACTATTAGAACTAATATTTAATTTTATAGCATATGTAGCACTATTTAATTCTCCTGCTGGTGTTAAAGAAACACTAAAATCTTTACTCGCTTTCTTCCCGGGATAAGCATCTTCTAAAGATAAAGTTTTACTTCCTGCATCATAAATCACTTCCTGCAAATCTTGAGTAGATGCTGAAGCTCCACCTCCGCCACTATTTGTAACTTTAACACTCGTAGTAAAATAAGCAAAAGAATACCCAATTGTAACAACTAAAGCACAAATCACTAAACCTAAAATAAGAATTTTCTCTTTGGAATGTAAATTCATAATTAACATACCTCCATACTATAAGCTAATATTATCAAAAAAAATAATTTTTTGCAAGGCATTAAATATAATTTTACAAAAAAATACAAAAATCAAAAAAATCTATCACAAAGATAGACTTTCGAGTTTAAATAGTTTATAGTCTGTTAACTAGCTGTTGTAAATACTGGACTTGTGGGTGTAACAAATTGAGCAGAAATTGTAGCCCCTTGGTCATCATTTTGAGGAGCATCAGCATTAACATACTCTACAACTAAATAGTAATATGTAGTTTTAGCAGTAGTTTTAGTAACGCCATTTAAAGCTTCGCTTACATTAATACTTGTAGCGTTAGCATGATCTGTAATTGTTCCTTCTTGAACTTTAGTTCCTACAATACCAGTAGCAAGTTTACAACTGTCAGCTTCATAATAATACTTTTTAACATTTGGTTGATCTGCAAGTGGCTCTTCAACTAATTTACAGCCAGTAACTAAGTTTTCTGTAACTTCAGTTTCTGATTCATAAATTGTCCATTTTACAGTAGTACCTGCTGATAAACCAGTAGTATCAACTGTAGCATTAAGAGTATATGCAGCATTTAAAGTATTATCACCTGTAGTTGTTGCTTCAATTTTAGCACCAGCTGCCATTAATCCACCTGGATAAGCAACATCTGCAGTATCACCTGTATGTGTTAAAACAATTTTATTATCTCCAACACTTGCAGTAGTTCCAGTTGAAGCAGTACCAGTACCTGTTCCACTACCAGCCGCAGTGAAGTATGCGAATGTAGCTCCTACAACAGCAACTAATAATGTAGCAACGGCAATAACAGTCAATAAGATGGTATTTTTTTTCTCCATAACTATTTTACCTCCTTTACTATAAAAATCATAACAGATAATTTAATTTAATGCAAGCTATTTTTAAAAATTATTTATAATTCTACATTTTCTTTTAACATTGTTAACGCAACTTTATTCTTAACTTTATTAATTTCTAAAACGTAACACTTAATAATATCTCCAACATTTAATATTTCACTAGGATGTTTAATATAATCTTTACTCATTTCCGATATATGAATTAAACCATCATTTTTAAGACCAATATCCACAAATGCACCAAAATCAATTACATTTCTAACAACGCCTTCTAGTTCCATTCCCGGTTTTAAATCTTCAAGAGTTAAAATATCACTTTTCAGAAGTGGGGCTTTTGCTTCATCTCGAGGATCTCTAAGAGGCGAAATTAAAGACTTTATGATATCTTCTATGGTATAAGCGTCACTTTCTAATTCTTGAGCTACAAATTCGATATTAATGTTACTTAAAGTATCTTTTAATTTAGTTGTCCCAACATCTTCCAAACTTAATTTAAATTTAGCAAGAAGTTTTTTAGCCACATCATAGCTTTCCGGATGTATAGATGTTTTATCAAGCAAATTATTACCATCAACTACCCTTAAAAAACCTATAGCCTGCTCATAAACTTTGGGTGTAAAAACTTTTTCTAATTCTTTTCGTTCTAATATTTTACCAACTTTTTCTTTATAATTAATAAACTTTTCAATCATTTTCTTATTTAAGCCAGAAATATAATTTAAAAGCTCTGTTGAGGCTGTATTTACATTAACACCCACACTATTTACGGCAGTAGACACCACAAAAGCAAGCTCTTCATTTAATTTTTTAGCATTAACATCATGTTGATACATACCAACCCCTATACTTTGAGGTTCAATTTTTACTAGTTCACTTAATGGGTCGATTAGACGTCTTGCAATCGAGACTGCACTTCTCTCTTCAACATGTAAATCTGGAAATTCTATTTGGGCAAGTTTACTAGCAGAATAAACACTTGCTCCAGCTTCATTTACAATAATATAAGATACTTTTCTTTTTGCTTCTTTAATAACGCTTGCAATAAACGCTTCACTCTCTCTTGAAGCTGTTCCATTACCAATTGCAATAATATCTATATTGTATTTTTCTATTAATTCTAAAACTTTCACTTTAGACTTATCTATTTCCTTTTTAGGTTCATGAGGATATATAACATCAATGTGTTCTAAATTGCCAGTTGGTGATATAACAGCAAGCTTACAACCCGTTCTAAAAGCTGGATCAAAACCTAAAACTGTTTTACTTTTTATTGGAGGTTGCATTAACAAATTTTTTAAATTACTACTAAAATTATTAATTGCTACTATCTCAGCATTTTCGGTAATATCCGCTCTAATTTCTCTTTCAACACTGGGCATAATAAGCCTTTTTAAAGCATCTTTTATACTATTATTTAACAATCTTGTTGTTTCTTTATTATCTTTATGAATTAACTTCCTACTTAAATAATTTATTAAAAACTCTTCATTATATATGATATTTACACTAAGAATATTTTCTTTTTCACCTCTATTAATTGCTAAAACGCGATGTGGCTTAATCTTTCTTATTTCCTCTTTAAAATCATAATACATTTCATAAATGTGTTCATTATCTACTGCATTCTTTTTTTTCGTTGTACTTATTACACCAAACTTAAAAGTATTTTCTCTAATATATTTTCGGAAGTTCGCATTATCACTAATATTTTCAGCAACAATAAAACAAGATTGCTCTAAAGCAAATTCGACACTTGGAACTAAATCATTTATATATTTTTTAGCAACTTCCAAAATATTTACATTCTCTCTAAAAATTTCTTTAGCGAGTGGCTCTAACCCCATTTTAATTGCCTCTGTTGCTTTAGTTTTCTTTTTCTCTTTAAATGGACGATATAAATCTTCTACTTCCACTAACTTACTAGCTTTTAATATTTCTAACTTTAACTCTTCGGTAAGTAACCCCTTTTCTTCAATTAATCTAATTACATCTTCTTTACGCTTAAAAAGATTCAACTCATAAGTATATATCTCATTTATTTTGCTAATTTGATTTTCATCTAGATTTCCTGTTGCTTCTTTTCGATACCTTGCAATAAAAGGAATAGTAGCTCCTTCACTAAGCAAATTTAAAGTGTTTTTTACTTGATAATCCTTAATATTTAATCCTAAACTTATATTTTTTATTATATTTTCATTCATTATCTTTCTACTCCTAACATAATTTAAATATAACATAAAACTATAATTTTTAAAATACTTTAATTTACGCTTGCGGCAGCAATCCGGTTTTGCTATAATAACTAAACAAAAAAGGATGATTATTATGCCACACGTCGCAACAATTTTTATAGAAATTATTAGGTTATATGCTCTTGTGATGGACAAAGAGGAAATACCCAAAGAAAAATTAAAGAAAACTTTTATTACATTTATAAATATTTTAGAAGAAGAAATAAATGATCCCATAGATTATGACTATGAAAAAGAACTAAGAGAATTCCTTTCTTTAAGAAGAATACCCTTTTTTGAAACTGAAAAATCTATTGTTTGGGAAGACGATATCGAAACTATATATGCTAGCTACTGCCAAAACAGATCATTAAAATCTATGGATTTTAAAATTGCCGAATTAGTTTTAAATGTTGATATTTATGATGCTTTAGATTTAAAGATTGATAATTCTTTAATAGCCCCATTTTTCAATTATAACCAACAGCTTATGCAAGCATTTACTAATGTAGCTTACCATGAATTTACAAACCGCCCCTTGCCACTTCAGGAACTAAAAAGAGTTCACGATAATTTTTTGAGTCTTTTTGATGACTTAGATAACCAAACACTTATGAAACTTAGAGTAGCTCACCATATATATGATTTTAAATATGCTGCACATTTATGTGATTATAAATTTTTTCCTTGGTATATTATTTTGTTCTCTTTTAATACGCAAGAATGGCAATTAATAACTTATAATACTATTGCCACCTTATGTGAAGACTTTGATGAAATACAAGATGCAGAAGGTGAAGAATTACAAAATGCTTTTATTACAGATGAAAATCCAAATTACATTTTAAACACTTATGAAATATTTTTAAAAGTATTAATTATTTACATTAATAAATTTCTAGGTAGTGTTAATAGCTTTCCAGGTAGAGAAACAGTTATTACGAAAAAGTATTTGCTTTTATCTTTGCCTGAACTCGGCGATACCCTAGAAACTTTAATAGAAGAAGAGACACTTGACTCTATAAGTATTAAAGATACTGAGTATGAATTAAATAGAGATGAATTAAGAAATATTTATTTAGAAAGTATGGATGCTATAGATTTACTTCTAAAAAAAGATACTGACTTAGCTAAAGAAAAAGAATTTTACGCAAACATGATATTAGCGGCTTTCTTTATCAAAAGCTTTTTCCAAATTGCTCCTTCTAACTACAGAGAAAATTTAACTACAATTTTAATTAATCCCAAATATTACAAAAATCCCTCTTATAAGACTTATACCGATATTTTAGATAATATAATTTTAAGTAATTATTTCGATTTAACAAGATAACTCTATTATTTTAATATAATTTATGGTATACTTTAAAATAATAAAGGGATTAAAAACATTTTTCACATCTAAATATTAGAAGGATTAAAAACCTCACCCCTCTTTAATATTATTATTTTCTTTTAAACCTTAGAAAACCATTTTAATTCCCTGAATTTATTCTAAACAAATGATAATGACGTTTAATTTCTTGTATCTTAAACTACTTGCATTATCTTTTTTTATACTTTATAATAAAAAGCAAACTCTTTTAGAAATGGGGCTTGTTCATGAATTTTCATTCTGAGATTTTAATATTTGAATTGCTAAAACTTAGATTTATTGCAACAGGTTCTAATGAGACTTCCTATCAAGACTTAGAGAATGCTTTTTATAAAGCTCAAACATTCGTTAATGAAAAAGATGACGAAGATGGTAAAAAAAATTATAATTTTCAAACTGCTCTTAGCAAGCTTTTAAAAAATTTCCCGGATTATTTCACACTTGATAATCAAATTGTTTATTTAGAAAGCGACCCTAGCACTACTTTTAATATGTTTTTGGAATCTTTTGATAATCTTAGCGAAACAGATTTTCATATTGGTAAATATATTATGGAAATACCAGTTTATCGAGCGTTAAATCTGCCAGTTAATATGCAAAACATTGAAGCTTTTTTAACAAAAAGTGAAGAGTTGTTAAATTCATATCGGCAAATTGCGAAAAACGAACTTAGTGGTTTACCTCAAAACAAAGAAATTACTAAAATAAAAGCTATTACAGATTTTTTTGATAATAGCCTTGCAAGCACTGATGAAGAAACTTATATAAAATTAAAAATATTTATTGATTATTTAAACTTTCAATTAAAAAGTAATAGTGATGAACCTTTTAAAGATACTTCTTGGAATATCATTTTATTTGAAGCTGCTTACCGCGAAAAACAACAGTTGCAATATGCCAAGTTAGAAGTAATATGTAGCATTATAGGTAGTATTTTGGAAGAGCAAAGCGAAGCATTAATTGATGAATATTTTGATTTTGACACTGATAGTGAAGTAATAGATGGTGATATTTATAATGAAGCTAACCCAACTTTAGGAGAAATTCCTCTTTTTCTGACCTTTTTTATCATTTATTTAAATAGATATATTAAAACAACTAATATAAGAGCTATTAAAGATATACTTACTACTAAAAAATATCTTTTATTATCTACAACCGAACTTGGCCATGTCGAAGAATACTTTTTGGACCATCAAAGCTTAGATGATTTAGAATTACCAGATATTGCAATAAATTATAAGGATGCATTTCAATTACTAAAACCGAAAGTTTTTATTTGTTTAAATTCTTTATGTTATTCTGATAAAGAATTAGAAAATAATCCTTCCCTTTTAACTAAAAATATCATTAATATAATCTTTATTAAATGTTTTCTTACTCTATCTTTAGACGAGTCCGCGATAAAAACTATTAATCTCTTACTTCAAGTTCGTTTTTATACTAACTCTAACTATCAAATCACGGCAAACTTAATAAAAGATATCATATCAAACGACTCGCTAAGTCATGGTAAAACATCTTAACAATAAATAAAAATTACTAATTTATACTTCTATTTTTTTATCTTGTGCTTGTTAAAATAGTCATTTTGTGATAAACTAAGTTAGCTAAAAAAGAAAAAGGAGTTTTTTTATTATGGAAAAAATCATAAATATAGCTGTTGTTGCCCATGTTGATGCAGGTAAATCTACTTTAGTTGATGCCTTACTAGACCAAAATGGTGTATTTGACAGCCTAAAAGAAAAAGTTGAATGCGTAATGGATTCTAATGATATTGAAAGAGAAAGAGGAATTACCATTTATTCCAAGAATTGTGCTATAAGATATAAAGACTATAAAATAAATATTGTGGATACCCCAGGCCATGCTGATTTTTCAAGTGAAGTCGAGCGAGTTATTAAAACCGTTGATACTGTTATTTTACTTGTTGATTCATCAGAAGGACCAATGCCCCAAACTAGATTTGTATTGAATAAAGCACTAGAGCAAAATTTAAAACCTATTTTGTTTATTAATAAAATAGACAAAAAAGATGCTAGACCAGAAGAAGTAGTGGATATGACCTTTAATTTATTTATGGAATTAAATGCTACTGATGAGCAACTTGATTTTCCTATAATTTACGGTATTGCTAAAAATGGAACTTGCACTACCTCATTAGATAATCCAGGTACAGACATTTCACCTCTTTTAGAAACCATTATAAAACAGGTAGAAGCTTTTAAAGGAAGTGAAACCGACCCTTTACAACTACAAATTTCTAATCTTGGCTATGATGATTATATTGGACGTTTAGGAATTGGACGCATTAACAAAGGAAAAATTAAAAATGGTGAAACAGTGACTTTAGTCAAAAATGATGGTAAAATAGAGTCATTTAGAATTAGCAAATTATTTGTTAATGAAGGAATCAAAAAAGTTGAAAAAGATGTTGCTTATTTTGGCGACATTGTGACAATCGCGGGTTGCTCTGATATTTCTATTGGAGATACAATTTGTGAAAAAGATATTATTAACCCTTTACCTCCAATTATAATCGAACGCCCTACTCTTTCAATGAACTTTCTTGTTAATTCTTCTCCTTTTGCTGGTAAAAGTGGTAAGTTTTTAACCACCAGACACATTAAAGAAAGATTAGAAAAAGAACTTGAAACTAATGTTGGATTAATTGTTGAAGAGTTAACTGGTACTGATGGTTATAAAGTAAGCGGTCGTGGTGAACTTCACTTATCAATTCTCTTAGAAAATATGCGTCGTGAAGGATATGAATTATCTGTATCTAAACCAGAAGTTTTATATGATACTATTGATAATCAAAAATGTGAACCTTTTGAACGAGTAATCATAAATGTTCCTAGTGATTATTCAGGAACTGTAATTAATGACCTTCAAGAGCGTAAAGGAACTTTAGAAATAATAAATAATAGCGATAATAACTTTGTCCATTTAGAATTTTCTGCTCCAACTAGAGGCCTTATCGGATATCGTAGTTCTTTTATTACAAATACTAAAGGTGAAGGTATTATGGTTCGTAGTTTTGAAAGGTATAAACCATATGTTGGACCAATCGCGCGTCGCAAAAATGGTGTTTTAGTATCTATGGAAAATGGTAAAGCTTTAGGTTACTCTTTATGGAACTTAGAAGACCGTGGTACTTTAATTATTGAACCTGCAACAGAAGTTTATGTAGGAATGATAATAGGCATTCATAATCGTGACAATGACTTAAACGTTAATCCTTGCAAAAATAAAAATTTAACAAATACGCGTGCAAGCGGAAGTGATGAAGCTATAAATTTAACACGACCTAAAAAATTCACTTTAGAAGAAGCTTTAGAATTTATTGAGGACGATGAATATGTTGAAGTAACACCAAATGATATTCGCTTGCGTAAAGCTATTCTCGATCCTAATGAAAGATATAAAATAAACCGTAACTAAATACTAAAAGAAGTATAAGTTCTTCAAATCTATACTTCTTTTTTAATTTATTAATTTCTGCTTTAGATAAGCCAGTTGCTTTCATGATATCTTTGATACTAATATTTAAGTCTAATGGATTTTTAACTGTTTCTTTGGTGTTTTTTTCTATTGCTTCTTCGGCCGCTTCAAAAGCATGAGTTTCAACTATATCATTAAACCCATGACCAAAATTCTCATTACAATATCTCTTTAAAAATTCTACTGACTGTTCCATTACTGCATCTCCTTTCGCAAGTATTTCTATTTCTTTTAAACTTTTGGCATTTATTATTTTTAGCCATCTTATAAATCTCTCTTTGTTCTTATTAT
>CAOKNI010000018.1 GCA_948470005.1 uncultured Mycoplasmatota bacterium | reverse complement strand
GATCGTTTAATAAACTTTTATGATAAGCATCCTAATTTTATCTTACCACTTTCCCGTAAAAATGAAATGTTAAATAACTTTATTAAACCAGGATTAGAAGATTTATGTGTATCTCGTACCAGTTTTAAGTGGGGAGTTCCTGTTTCATTTGATTCTAACCATGTAGTGTACGTTTGGGTTGATGCTTTATCTAATTATATTACATCTCTTGGTTATCCCAATACAGATAGCGAATTATTCCAAAAATTTTGGCCAGCTGACCTCCATATAGTCGGTAAAGAAATAGTAAGATTTCATACTATTATTTGGCCTTGTCTTTTAATGGCTCTAGATTTACCGCTTCCAAAACAAGTATTTGGCCATGGTTGGCTAAAGATTGATGGTGGCAAAATTTCTAAAAGCTTAGGAAATTATAAAGACCCCCGCGAATATATTAATGCTTACGGTGTCGATGCAGTAAGATATTATGCTCTTCGGGAAGTGCCATTTGGTAGCGATGGAAACTTTTCTGAGGAAGCTTTAGTATCTAGAACCAATGCTGATTTAGTAAATACTTTAGGAAATCTTGTTAATAGAACCGTAAGTATGTCTCACAAATATTTTGAAGGTATTGTAACTAACCCTAAAGTAATAGAAAATATAGATAATGATTTAATAGCTAGTGTTCTATCCCTAAAAGATATAGTGGAAAACAATATGAATGAACTAAAAGTAAATGAGGCCATTGAAGAAATCATGGATATTTTACGAAAATGTAACAAATATATAGATGAAACAACCCCTTGGAGTTTAGCTAAAGAAGAAACCCAAAAAGACCGTTTAAAAACAATTTTATATAATCTATTAGAAAGTATTCGCATTTGTACAATTCTTTTAACTCCGTTTATTCCGGAAACTGCCGAGAAAATTCTAAAAAATTTAAATACTCAAAAAACTAACTACGAAACTATATTTAACTTTGGCGAATTAGAAGAAAATCTTATCTTAAAAAAACCAGAAATTATATATAATCGTATTGAAACTAAGGAAATAGCAAACTAAAAACTATTTCTTTTTTGTATTAACAACATTTTAATTTTTATTAGCGATTTTTAATTTATTTTATATGATAAAACTTTTCAGCTAGTAATTTTTAATAAAAAATATATTCTATAATTTAACAATTTTTAATAACATGGTATAATTTTAATGATGTATGGAGTTGTTAAAATGAAAGAGATTGATTTTGGAAAATTTATTGCCAAGTTGCGAACCGAAAAAAATTTGACTCAAGAGGAACTTGGTGAAAAAGCTGGAGTCTCTAGAGAAGCGGTAAACAAATGGGAAAAAGATGTAAACAAACCGAATGGTATTAACCTAAAAAGATTATCCGTTGCTTTAGATATCTCTATTGATGAATTATTATTGGGTAAAAGAATTAGTAAAGAAAATATAAACGAAGTAGAAGATTTAAAAATAAATTTATATGATAGTAAAAATAAATATAAACGAAGATTTAAAAATACTATGATATTATTAGTTTTAATTTTAATATTATTTCTAGTTTATTATTTTCTAAATACTTATAATACTATAATGGTATATAATATAAATTATAATGATAAAAATGTCGATGTAAAAAATGGGATATTTGTTACAACCAAAGAAAAAATTTATTTTAATTTATCTAATATAGTATGTGCTAGTGAAATAACTAATTTAAAACTTTATTATAAAAATAATAATGAGGATATGCTAGTGTATGAATCTGATGATAATAAAATAATAATATATGATTTTTATGGCTATAATGAATATTTTCCTTATAACGAAATTAAAGCAATTGTAAAAAATTTATATTTAGATATAACGACGTCTACAGATAAATATACAATTAAACTAGATTTAAAAAAAGATTTTGCTAACAATAAATTTTTCAACTTGAAAAAACAAAATATTAAAGACAAAGAAAAAGATAATCAAAATAAGCAAACAGAAACAAAAATAGATATAGAAAAAATTAAAAACCAGTTTAAATTGGTTGATGGAACTTATATTTATGAAAATAATAATAAAATATTTAGTTTTTTTGAAGAAGCATCATTATTAAATTTGACAGAAAATAATCAAGAATGGAATTATTATATTGATAAAAATGTGATTGAATATAATGAGTATCTTGATAATGAAATTATAAAATCTTTTTTAGTTATAAATAGTGAAGTTAAATGCAATACCGGTAATTGTGTTGCCTATAAAGATAGTATAAATTATTTCTATGATAGTGTTCAAAAAATATTAAAATAATACCCTTAAAGAATATACAAATAGCTTGATGGTATAAAAGTTCACTTTATTTTTTCCAAATATATAATTATAATTTTTATTATGGAAAGGAGGAGCTTATGAGAAAAGTTGTTTTTGTAGTTTTAAGTGTTTTATTTTTTTCATTTTCAATGAATGTGCAAGCTAAAGAAATTTATTATTTAAATAAAAACGGAGTAGAATTTACTAAAGAAGAGTATGACTTTTTAAGTAAAATGTTTTGGAATGGTTCCCAAGATTTGTTTACTAGTAGTGATTATATCAAATTTATAGAATCTGACATTATGAATGGCGAATTAGAAACAAAATATTATATTCCTATGTCTACTTATGCTACAACCGTTAAAAGCGGTTATAAGACATTAAAAATATCTAAAAGTTGTTCTAGAAATTGCCTAATATCTGTAACAGCTACTTGGGATTCAGTTCCTAGTGTTAAAAGTTATGACGTTATTGGAGCTCGCCTAGACAATACAAAGTTAGTAAACAATGGAATATCCACTACTGTTTCAAGTAGTTCAACTTTTGATAGTTCAAACGAGAAACAAATTTTGACTGGTGGATTTGGTGTTTCCATCAAATTACCAACATCTGGTAATAACATTGTAGTTAATCAGACTTTTAGAGTTGAAAAAAAAGGAACAGTTTATGCTAGTTATCAACATGCTATGAATAATATATCTCTTCAAGATAGTAAGAAATATACTATTTCCTCAGGTGGCTATGGTGGGGTTTTTAAATTTAGCGGTGTAGCATCGAGTACTTATGACAGAATGAATGGCGTAGATATTTCTGTTTAAGAAAATGCCATTAATTATTAGGAGGGGTAGATAAATAATTTAAATAAGTACAAAAATTTAAGAGTAAATATCTCAAAAAAATTTATAAGAAAGAACTAATTTAATATTTTATTAAATTAAATGAGAAATTAAAAATGAAAAAAAATTTTAAGAAAAAAATAGTACTAATTTTTTTGTTAGTAATTATAGCATCTATTGTATATACAAATGTGTTTAATCAAGCAGTTTTTAGCAAAAAGAATAATGCCAATAATGTTTTAATTATAGACGAAATGTTTGAAAATAATAACTTTATTGCTAGCCTTGAAAAAGAATTAAAAAATGAATATGGTGGTAATTATAAAGAAATAATTTATAAAAATAGTATTTCTGTGGAAAAAGCAAATGAATTGGAATCATTATTTACAACATCTAAAAATGGAGATAAAATATATCCCGATTATTTTGGTGGAGTTTATATTGATAAAAATCAAAATTTAGTTGTTCAAATTGTGCCAGAAAAAAGCAATAGTATATTAAAGTCAAAAAATGAAACTTTAAGTTTATTTAATAAAAAAATAAATAATGATGAGAATATATTAGTTAAAAATGTAAAACATTCTTATGCAGAGCTACTTGAAATTCAAGATAAAATTAAAAATTATTTTATGAGTAATGATAATGATAATATTTTAGCTTTTTATATTGATGTTGAGGTTAATAAAATAATAGTTGAATTAAAATCTAATTCAAAAGATAAAATAGCTGAATTTAAAGAAAATGTAGTTAATTCGGATTTAATTTCATTTATTAAAGGTGAAATGGTTGTAGGAAGTTTAAATCCTGGCGAAGCATTGCTTAGGTATGGAACTGATAAATTTTGCTCAATGGGATACAGAGCAAAGAGAGACGGGAAAATTGGTTTTATTACTGCTGGGCATTGTGTAAATAAAAATGAGGTTATATATGAAGGTACTGTACGCGAAAGCATTTTAGAGGGTGCAGTAGATGCTGCGTTTGTTGAAAGTTCAAAAAACCTTACTAATAATTTAAATTGGCAAATAAATCCACAAACAACTTTGAAAACTACGGATTCTTGGCCTTATCTTGTTACGGGTCAGTTAATAGGCAAAGTAGGATTTAGAACTCAAGCTCAAACAGGTGGAATTACTAGTATGTCATGGTCAGGCAAGGTAACTTATAATGGAAAAATAAAAAATATGGTTGATTTAATAAGGTCAGATGCTTTAAATGGTCCAGGTGATAGTGGAGGAATAGTATTCACTTTTAATAGATATGGTAATTCTAATGCTAGTGTTATAGGAATAATTTCTGCAGGAGCAAATAGTGATGTCCCTCAAAAAATGACATATTTTTCGCGAGCTGATAAAATTAAAGCTGCTTTAAATACTACAAGATATTAATAACTTGATGGTGATTATTAGTTAAATAAGTTATATAATCAATATAGCAATTGGGATGGTATAATATGAAGCAAAAAAATTTATATGTAACTTTAGCACTGATTATAATGACATTAATAATTATATTTTGCGTAATTAATAAAATTGTATCTAAAGACGTAAATCCTAAGTTTTTTAACAATATGACTTTTAATGGGGCATATAGTCCTGATCTTTATTGTGAGCTTGATGATAGATATGTATATGTTTATGATTTAATTGATAGAATAAGATATACTCATGATGGGGTAACTAAAGAGCTAAAAACATGGCTAAAAGAAGATAAAGATTTTATAAATGTTATAATTAAAGATTTAGAAAGTTTAGGTAATCGGGTTAAAACTTATGAACGAGATGGTGGTTCTAAAGAATATCATGATGGGAATATAGGAATTATTATTTGTAATACAAAAGATGGTAATAAAAACATATATATTGGTAAAGAGTTAACTGGCAATACAGATTGTATAAACTATCGAAAACAAATAGTGTCTGAAAAGAAAGAAAATGACAGAGTTATAAATATTATTGATAAGGAGACTTATGATAAAGAGTTGACATCATTATGTACCGAAGAAATTAAACCTTTTTATGAAGATGAAAAATACAAGTATCTTTTTAGATGTGGTCAGATTGTTGTTGTTTTATATGAGAGTGGTTTTATTGAAGATGTAAGTGCAGCAATTTATGATGGAAGTATTACTCTAAATGACCTAGATAATTTTAACATAAAATATAAAAAAGAAAAGAAGTAATTTTAATGAACTTGTCAACAAAAAGTAGACAGTAAAAAAAACATTTATTTAAACCCTAATTGAGTTCTATATTCGATTGGGTTTTTATAATTTAAAGCATAACTTGGTCGATAATTGTTATAATCATGTTTTGGTAATTGTGCTGCCTATAAAGATAGTATAAATTATTTCTATGATAGTGTTCAAAAAATAATAAAATAATAACCCTTAAAAAATATACAAATAACTTGATGGTATAAAAGTTCACTTTATTTTTTCCCAATATAAAATTATAATTTTATTATGGAAAGGAGGAGCTTTATGAGAAAAGTTGTTTTTGTAGTTTTAAGTGTTTTATTTTTTTCATTTTCAATGAATGTGCAAGCTAAAGAAATTTATTATTTAAATAAAAACGGAGTAGAATTTACTAAAGAAGAGTATGACTTTTTAAGTAAAATGTTTTGGAATGGTTCCCAAGATTTGTTTACTAGTAGTGATTATATCAAATTTATAGAATCTGACATTATGAATGGCGAATTAGAAACAAAATATTATATTCCTATGTCTACTTATGCTACAACCGTTAAAAGCGGTTATAAGACATTAAAAATATCTAAAAGTTGTTCTAGAAATTGCCTAATATCTGTAACAGCTACTTGGGATTCAGTTCCTAGTGTTAAAAGTTATGACGTTATTGGAGCTCGCCTAGACAATACAAAGTTAGTAAACAATGGAATATCCACTACTGTTTCAAGTAGTTCAACTTTTGATAGTTCAAACGAGAAACAAATTTTGACTGGTGGATTTGGTGTTTCCATCAAATTACCAACATCTGGTAATAACATTGTAGTTAATCAGACTTTTAGAGTTGAAAAAAAAGGAACAGTTTATGCTAGTTATCAACATGCTATGAATAATATATCTCTTCAAGATAGTAAGAAATATACTATTTCCTCAGGTGGCTATGGTGGGGTTTTTAAATTTAGCGGTGTAGCATCAAGTACTTATGACAAGATGAATGGCGTTAGTATATCGCTTTAATTTAAATTATTTATAATTATTTAAAATGGAAAGGATTAATTTTAAATGAAAAAAATTACAGAAAAAATAAAAAAATTTACTATTATAACTTTAGTAATTGCAACCATTATTTCTTGTATACCACTAGTTAATGCTGAAAGTGCAAATAAAAATATGATAGATACCAGTAATGGCGAACTAGTAGATAAAAGGGAAATGTATAGTAAACAATTTTCTAATAATGATGGAACAATAACAGCAGTAAGCTATGTTAATCCAGTTCATTATCAAGACGATAAAGGTAATTGGAAAGACATAGATAATTCACTTGTTGATGCTAATAAAGGAGTTAAAAAAGTTGCAGGTAAAAATAGTGTAGCAACAGACGAATTTTTATCTAACAAAGATAACCCTTATGCTAATTTTAACTTTAATAAAAAAACAAGTGATACTAATTTAATTCATCTAAATGTAGATGACTATGAAATAGCTTGGGGACTATCAAATTTAAATAGTGTGAGTGCTACAGTCTTAAATAATGATAGCAAGCAAGATAGATTTAATCTTAAAAGTTTACAAAGTGGAGTTGTATATAAAAATGCTTTAAATAATGCAGATTTATATTATTATATTTCTTCTAATAATTTAAAAGAAGAAATTATTCTTAATAAGAAAACGGATATTAAAGAATTGGTTTATAATGTTAAGACAACATTAAAACCAGTAGCAACAGATACTTCAATGGTTGTATTCTTAAATGAAAAAGAAGAAGTAGTATTTACCTTCCAAGCACCATATATGTATGATAGTGCTGAAAAGTCAAGAATGACTTATGAGACATCAGTTAAGGTTGAAAAAACAAATGATGGTTATAAGCTAGTTTATACTTTAGACACAAAATGGTTAGAAAGTGAAGAAAGAGTTTATCCAATAGTAATAGACCCTACTGTAACTAATGGACGTAGTCAACAAAGTGTATTAGATACGTATATTAGTAAAGGTGATAAGGTAAGCGATTATCATGTTAATGCTGATAGACTTTATGTAGGAAAATATAATACAACAAGTAGAGCTATGTTTAACTGGAGTGCTTTACCAACAATAGGAAAAAAAGATGTAATAAATAGTGCCTATATAACCTTTAATTTATTTAAAGGAACATCAACTTGGGGCAAAATGAGTTTATATCGTGTTAGTGGTAGTTGGGACTCATCCAAAATTACTTGGGCGACAAGAAATGATGGAATAACTTACAAGAAACTAAAGGAAAATCTTGAGCCAAATTTAACACCTAGTAATAATAATGGTTACTATGGTTATAAGGTAACTGTAACAGATACAGTTAAAGGATGGTATGATGGTACTGTATCAAAAGATGGTTTCTTAGTAAGATATACTGATGAAGCATATAATGATTATAATGCCTTAGTATCTTCAGATAGTGGTGTCAATGATGGCTTTTGGCCAAGTGTTTGGATAAAATATACTCCTGATACACCAGAGACTAACCCTTATGAAGATTTAAATTGGAAATATCCTTTAAATACTGCTTATACAGGTATTACTCAAGATTATCATGCTACAAAACATCCAGCAATAGACATAGGAACTAAATCAGGGCAAACTAATATAAATGGTCAAACAATTTATGCTCCTCAGGATGGAACGGTTCTTTGGGCTGGATGGAGTGATGAAGGTGGTAACGTAGTCTTTGTTAAAAGTAAAGATAAAGACCCTAAAACTGGTAATACAATAGTTTATGGTTTTTCTCATATGCAGAATGCTCTAAAAAGGGTACAGGAACTACCGTCAAAAAAGGTGATGTTATCGGTTATGTAGGAACAACTGCTGCGAACCCAGTTCCACCACATTTACATTTTGCAACATACGCCCCACCAGTAGTAACATCGAGTGATTTAAGTATTTACAAGCATATTGGTGAAACTATAAATCCTAGAGAATATTATTCAATTATTTAAAATAATATCAAAAAGTGATAGTTTAGTAAACCTACTATCACTTTTTGAAAAATATCGTCAAATAAAATGTATAATTATTCATTAAAGTTGCAATTGTTATACTTTAATGATAATTTAGAGTTAGGAGTGTTAAGAATGAGAAAAGAAAATAATATGAAAAGGAATTTAATAATTATAATATGTGTAGTTATGATAATTGGAATAAGTATTTTAGTTTTATGGAAAACAGGAGTAATTTTTAAAACTAATAATAGTCTTGCTCCAACTAATCCTAAAAAAGAACCTGTAAATTTAGAAATTGATACGACTAAACATGTTAACATTATAAAAGATAATTATGCATATTTAATCAAAAGTGAAGACGGGATATATAAAGATATAGATACTAAAAAAGAAATATTTAATCCAAATGAAAAATATGAGTCATATGAAAATTTCTTTGATTTGATTGATATACCCGAAGATAAGGATAGTGCCTCAAGCTATCTTGCTGAATATTCTAAATATGTTAGAAATATATATTATGAAGAAACATCTGATAAATTTGATAATGATATTATAGCTTCAGTTGTTGCTTTATCTTCTTCTATGTATCAGCCAAGGACCGAAAAAGAGGTGAAGCATATTGCAAAAAAATACTTTGATATAGATAATTACGAGCTTCCAGCTGGTACTTACGTGCTTAAAAATTATGGTAAATTTACAGTAGCAAAAGAAAATGGATATTACTTCATGAGTGAAATAAAAGACATTGTTAAACATGATAAAACTGTATATATAAAAGATTTAGAAATTAAGGATAGCAAGATGATTTTAACTTTTGATGAGGCAAATGATAGTTTTTTAGGTGGAGTTCCAGGTTGTTATACACCAATTGACCCTAAAGAAGAATGTACATCAGGATATTATAAAGTATATTTTACCAAAAAATCAGATAGTGTAATGACAGTTGATAAGATAGAATATAGTAAAAATCCAAATTATGTAGAAAAATGGATTAAAGAAAATTAAACAATGAAAAAAATAGTTTTAAGATTTTTAATATTTATCTTTATTGGTTTGGGAATAGCTTCAATACTTATATTTAGAGTTATGTATTATAAAGATATAGATACAGATAAAAATAATGACAATAAAATACAACAAGAGATTAGAAAATTTATATATGGTTATGATTTTTTAGATAGTAACCAAAAAAAATTATATGATTTTTTATCTAAAGGAAAAGTTAATTTTGGTGAGGGTTATTATTTTAATGGAAAAGCTGATTATGAATATATAGATAAAGTAATAAATTTATATAATACTAATAATGAATTTTGCAATAGCCAATGTTATAGAACACTAATGGAAGATTATCCCGAAGATAGAAATAAACCTATTCAAGCAGTAGGATTTGCTCCAACAGATGAGCATATGCTAGCATATGAAGAATATCTTGTAAAAATGAAAAAAGTAGATAAAAAAGTACAAGAAATAATAAATAATATGCCTAAAAATTTATCAGAATTAAATAAAATACAATATTTATATGATTATGTTATAAATAATATTGAATTTGACAATGAACATAGTGAATTTAGTGACTCTAGTTATAATGGTTTAATTTTGGGTAAAGCTGTATGCTCTGGATATGCTAGGGCTTTTCAAGTGCTTGCTGAGAAAGTAGGTTTTAAGGTTATAATCGTTGTAGGCAGAATTACTATGGATGAAAGTCTTCATGCTTGGAATATGATAGAATACAATGGACATTGGTATCATTTAGATGCCACATGGGATGATAACAATAATGATTATTATAATTATTTTATGTTATCAGACGAAGAACATAATAAAAAACGATTAAATAATATATTTGAATACTCTAAAGATATTTCTGTACCAAAAGCTGATAAGCCATTGGCAGAAAGAGAAAGAACAGCAATTAGAAGAGAAAACATAAATACTATCATTAAATAAGAATAAGTGAGTTAGAAACGGGTAAGTATATATTAAAATTAGTTAATATAACAAAGAAATATCAGAAGAAAGATAAAGAATTACTTATATTAGATAATGTGCCTTTTAATTTTGGAAAGGGAAAATTTTACTCTATTAAAGGGAAATCAGAGGCAGGTAAAACAAGCTTTATAGCTGGGTTAGAAAGTGATTAAAAGAATATGAAAAAGAATATAATGTATGTATCGTTAGGGGTTGTTTTAATACTATTAATAGTTGCATTTATAGGGACTCATAAATTTATAACAAATGAGAATTTAAAACCGAAGTTTTTTAATAATATGTCTTTTAATGGCACGTCTAGTCAAGGCCTTTATTGTGAGCTTGATGACAGGTATGTATATACATATGATTTAATTGATAAAATAAGGTATACGTATGAGGATGTAACTAAAGAGCTCGGAACTTGGCTTAAAGAAGATAAAGATTTTATAAATATTATGATTAAAGATTTAGAGAGTTTAAATAACCCTGTTAAAACTTATGAGCGAGATGGTGGCTCTAAAGAGTATCATGATGGAAATATTGGGATAATTGTTTGTAATACGATAGATGGTAATAAAAATATATATATTGGTAAAGAGTTAACTGATAATGTTCATTGTGTAAATTATCGGAAACAAATAGTTTTGGAAAAGGAAGAAAATGATAAAGTTATTAATATTATAGATAAGGAAAAATATACTAAAGGGATGACAGCATGGTGTACAGAGGATATTAAACCATTTTATGAATTGGGTGAGTATAAATATTCGTTTAGATGTGAACAAATTGTGGTCGTTTTATATGAGAGTGGTTTTATTGAAGACGTCGCATCTGCTATTTCTAGTGGTAGTATAACTTTAAATGACTTGGATAAATTTAATATTAAATATAAAAAAGAGAGAAAATAAATAATTTTTTAAATTAAAACTTAAAGTTATCTAAAAGATAAAATTTTTCGTTATATTTATTATCTTACTTCTTTTTGCTTTATATTATTTTTTTAATGTATATTAAAAATTTAAATTGAATTATTACTATATGAGACTTATTAAAATGATAAGTCTTTTTTCTTACCTTTTTTGTTCCTAAAATGTCACTTATTATCGAAATTAAAGTTGTACAATAATTATGGTGATATATATGCAAAAAATAGATTATTTAAAGTGGCTTCTAAAGTATTCTAAAAAATCTAAAAAAGATTTATTTTTATATTGTTTAATGGGACTTCTAATGGTCGTTATCTGGATAACTTTACCAATATATATGGCAAAGTTAACTCTTAGTCTTACAAATAATTCTTGGAGTGATTTATACCATATTGCCTTTTTTATTTTTAGTCTTCATTTCTTCTATAATATCTTAAAAGTTTTTATCAGTCATTTTGCTCTTAAATTTATTACCGAAACTTATCGGAACTTACATCTTGATATTTCTGAAAAGTTTATGAATACTAGCATTTATGACATTAATGAGAAAAGTAGTGGATATTATATTAATCGTCTTACTGATGACACCATTGATGTATCTGATTTCTTTATTAAAATTACCGACGATATTATTGATATTCTGATAAATATTGGCTCATTAATAACTATTTTCGTTTTAAATAAATATATTTTTTGCTTTTATTTATATTTTCTCATTTTATTATTTATTATCAAAAAAGCTAAGACTAATCATCGCCTTAAATATGAAACGCAAAAAAAAGAGGCGGTTGAAACTCTAATGACTAGTAATATTGAAATGATTAACGGTATTGAAGAAATTAAAGTCTTAAATATCAAAAAGTCTTTTTTAAAAATCATTAATACCAAAATTAAGAAATTTTCTAAAGCCTTAATTAAATTAGACAATGTTGAACGTTTTTATAATTTTATTTATAATAGTGCCCTTAATTTATTTCGCCTTTTATTAGTGGGTTTATGCATATATTTAATAATGAAAAATTTACTAACCGTATCCATCGCTTTAATAGCTATTAACTACGAGCAAAAAGTTTTTGATTTATTAAATTTTAGTGAATCTATTATGCATAATATCAAAAAATTCAAGTTATGTGCAAATCGTATTATGGAAATAACCGCTTATCAAAACAAAAACCCTGAAGTCTATGGCCTAAAAACTTTAGATGCCCAAAATATTACATGTGAGCTAAAAAACATCTGTTTTAGTTATGGTGAAAATACTCCTGTATTAGAAGACATAAATATGAAAATCCTTCCTAAAACAAGTATTGCTATTGTTGGTAAAAGTGGGACAGGTAAAACGAGTATTTTAAAACTAATTAGTAAGCTTTATTTACCAAGTGCTGGTACTATTACTTTAAATGATATTGATATTAATGACTTATCGGAAAATTCGCTCCGAAATACTATTTCAATTGTAACGCAAAGACCATATTTCTTTAATATGAGTATTAAAGATAATTTAAAAATAGTAAATAAAAATATCACTGATAATGAGATAGATGCCGCTTGTACTATCGCTGGAATTCGTTCTACTATTTTAAAAATGCCTCAAGGATATGACACAATTTTAACTGAAAATGCTTCTAACTTAAGTGGTGGCGAAAGGGGTCGTCTTGCCATTGCTCGAGCCATCTTAAGAAAAACTCCGATTATTTTATTAGACGAAGCGACCAGTGCTTTAGACCGAGTTACCGAAAAAAATGTTACTGAGGCTTTAAACAAATTAAAAGGGAATTTCACATTTATAACTGTAGCCCATCGCTTATCAACCATTGAAAACTCAAATGAAATATATTTTTTAAAAAATAAAAAAATTGTTGCCAGTGGTACTCACCAAAATTTATTAAAAAATTGCCCAGATTACCAAAATTTATATCAAAATAAATAATTAAAATAAATGAGCAAGACCCAAGATAAGAAGAATTATTACTCCAAATATATTTGCATAAATACCCAAGAGCTTGTTTGCTTGTTTACCAATAATTATTCCTGTAAAAGTAAATATAAAGCTACAAATTGCAAAAATAGTCATTGCTAAATATATGTTATTTGTAATTGCATTAAGTCCTAAGCCCACTGAAAAACTATCTAAGCTTACGCCAAAAGCAAACAGAAGCATTCCCATAATGTTTAATTTAAAATGTTCTTCTTTATGTTTAACAATATCAATAGCCATTTGAATAGCAATAAAAATTAAAATAATTCCCAGTAAAATATCACATTTTATTTCAAAAACCTTAATTAATTTAGAGCCTATTAGAACTCCCAGTAAAGGCATAAAAAAATGCATTATTCCCACAATACCTGAAAGACATAAAGCTTTTTTATTAGAAGTATTAAACATTCCTATACTTAAAGATAATGAGAATGTATCCATTGAAAGGGCAATACCAATTAAAAATATGCTAAATATTTGGGCCATGATGCTCCTCCTAAATAAATCATATTTATAATATTAAAATATTAGAACTTTTGAAATAAACTTTTAACATATAATTTATATTCTACATCGCTAACATTTTCATTGTTATCCATTAGGCATAAAGGTGGAAACAAAACGCACCAAAAGTTATCCCCAGCTCCTTCTCCAAGCGTTACCACTAAGGACTCATAATTACCAGATTCATAAATAACACCCTTATATGTTTTACGTGGAAAATAATTATACCCAAAGTTTATTTTATAAGGAACGTTATAACTTTTAATTACATTTTCCAGTTTTTCCATATTTTTTTCAATATTTCCTCGTACTATTTGAATATTATTATCATATCCAATTAAGTTATATATTTCTTTTTCTAACTTTTTTTTAATTATCATTTTTTTATTTTGGTCTTCTAAATTATTACTATTTGCAATAATTCTAAATCTTATCGCTTGCTCAGGTATAATTATTTCTTCTTCTTTCTTCTGCGAAATTACAAATAAACTAAGTATAAATAGTATAATAATTGCTTTTTTCATCGTATCACCATTTTAATATAGCGTCTAAAATCACCTTTTTATTCACCTTCGAAATAAAAAGATTGACAAAACCCATTCTTTCGGGATATAGTATATTTGGTAATTTATTAAATAAATTAATATGCACCAAAAAAAAATATAAACATAAAAAATAGTATAAGTGCCTACTTATACATGAATTAGAAGTAAGGGTGTGTTAAAATGAAACAAATGATAATTGAGGGAAATAATATTCTTTCCGGTTCTATTAATATTGGAGGGGCAAAAAATAGTGCTGTTGCTATAATTCCTGCTTCAATTTTAGCATATGGAGCCTCAACTATTAAAAATGTTCCTGATATTTCTGACCGGGATGCCTTAATTGATATTTTAAATATTTTAGACTGTAAAGTTAAGCTTGATTCTGATGAATTACAAATAGATGCTTCTGCACTAAAAAATACTGTAATAGATTCATATCACGCTGGGCGATTACGTGCTTCCTATTATTTTATGGGAGCTCTATTAGGACGTGAAAAATATGTCGAAATATATATACCTGGCGGTTGTAATATTGGTTCTAGACCTATTGATATTCATATCGAAGGTTTCAAAGCCTTAGGTGCCGAGGTTATCAACGAAGGCGACAAATATATTTTAAAAGCTGATAGATTAAAAGGTGCGGATATTCATCTTCGCTTCCAAAGCGTTGGTGCTACTATTAATATAATGTTTGCAAGTGTCTTGGCAGAGGGTAAAACTGTTATTCATAATGCGGCTAAAGAAGCTGAAATTATAAATATTGCTGAGTATCTAATCCATATGGGAGCTAATATCAGAGGCGCAGGAACTGACGAAATAACTGTTATCGGAGTTAAAAGTTTACATGGTGCCGAAGTATCTGTTTTGCCAGACCGCATCGAAGCAGGTACTTACCTTATATTAGGTGCTTTATGTGGCAAAGATCTTAAAATTAATAATATTATTCCTGATAATTTAACTGCTTTAACAGCAACTTTAAAAAATATGGGCGCCGATATGAATATAGCTAAAGATAGTATAACTATTAGTGCCAAAGAAAAATTATTACCTACAAATATCAAAACAATGGTTTATCCAGGATTTCCAACCGATATTGGTCAACCTATGAGTGTTTTATTAACACAAAGTAATGGTATATCTTTATTTGAAGAGACTATTTGGGAAAATAGAATGGGCCATGTTCCTTCCTTAAATAAAATGGGTGCTAATATTACGGTAAATGCCACAACAGCAACCATTAAAGGGCCTACAGAATTAATTGGCAATGAAGTTCTAGCAACTGATTTGCGAGGTGGCGCAGCGCTTGTTCTAGCTGGACTTAAAGCAAGTGGTACCACAATTATTAATAATGCTGAGCACATTTTAAGAGGTTATGAAGATATTGTTGGTAAGCTTACCAATGTGGGTGCTAAAATAGAACTTAGAGAAATATAGTGTAATAACTATATTTTTTTTGAGGTGAGTTATGAAAAAAAAGATATTAATTATTGGCTTTTTGGGTGCCATATTATCTGTAATGATTTATTTTTATACCAAAAGTGATGAACTAACTTTAGTAGCCATTGGTGATGGTTTATCTCTAGGAATGACTCCCTATGAAATAGAAGGTATGAGTTTTAATGATTATTTAAAAGAAGATTTTAAAGATAAGCATAAGTTAAAAAAATATATTTATGAATTTGCAAGTGCAGGTATTACCATTAAAGAATTAATTTATGCTATAAAGGAAAATAAAAGCCTTGTCTTAAAAAATGAACAAATAGAACTCCAAAGAGCCATAAATGAAGCGGATATCTTAACCATAGCTATCGGCTTAGATGAACTTGCTAGCGATAAAATAACCACCAAAGTTAAAAAAGAATTTAAAGAAGATTTCGAAGAACTATTAAGTATGATAAAAATGCTCAATCATAATAAAGTAATTGTTCTAGGCATCTATAAAACTAAAAATCACGATTACTTAAGCATCGCAGAAATAAATGCTATTATTCGAGATATTACTTTTTCTAATAATTTTACTTTTTTGGATATAAGTAATATTGGTGAAAATGCTAAATACTATTTAACCAAAGATAGCTACTACATAAATTATCAAGGTCATAAAGAAATATATCATAAATTAAAAAAGCTCTTGTAAACTTAAGAAAATATGATATAATACAAATGACTATTTAATTACTATGTCAAAAAATTTGATATGGCGGGAGGGATAAAATGAAAAAAGGAATACATCCAGAAATGAAAGAAGCTACTATCACTTGTGCATGTGGCGCATCATTCAAAACTCATTCCACAAAAGAGAATATCCAAGTAGAAATTTGCAGTGAATGCCATCCATTCTATACGGGAGCTCAAGGAAAAGTTAAGAAAACTGGTAACATTGAAAAATTTAACCGTAAATATGGTTTAAATAATGAAGAAAAATAATGATTGCTAAACAAGTAATCGTTTTTTTATTAAAGAAATTTAACATTCCTCTGAAAAAGTTGCACGCATGCATATTATTCCTTTGAATAAAAAATGCAAATGAATAACTATATTGAATAAATTAGCATTTCAATAGCATTTTATCCCAAAATAAAACTAGGAAATTCCTAGCTGTTTTTAACTCTTATTTTAAAATACTTTTAGGATAAGGTTTTCTATCGTCTGTTCTATATAGTAAATAATCAATAGAAGTGCTATAGTAATCAGCAAGCCTATGTAATGTTTCAATAGGTATATTAATTTTTTCTAGTTCATATTTACTATAATTTGATTGGTCGATATTTAATAATTTTGCTATATCTTTTTGAAAAAGGTCATTATCCTCTCAAATTTCTTTTAATCTATTCATAACTATCACCATAATCAAAATATATCATAGTTATATTTTGCCTATAATAATTAATATAAAATAGAAAAACCTAGTATATTTGACTAGTGCATAATGGAGGTAAGAATATGAAAATAGAGACACTAAAGAAAGACTTTAAGAAAAAAATAGCAACAGGAATTATTGAAGTTATATCCATAACATCAGCCTTAATATTTGTCGGAAGTTTTGCTAAATATCAGTTAACTGAAAATATACCGCTTGTAAATGGAACGATAAATTATAAAGTACCAGATATGAGAGTAGTCGCAGTAAATATAAGTGAAGATAGAACAAATTATACAGAAGAAAATAATATACCAGGTAGTGGATATATGCTGAATACATCTAAAAGCCTGTGTAAAGTATATTATGGCTCAACCAGTATCGAAGAGGCTCCTAAAGATAATGATATAACCATAGAATATAAAGATGGTAAAATAAATTTTTTCGGAGTAAGTAAAAAGAGCACTAGCTGTTATTTATATTTTGATAAGATAAGAGATACAGAAAAACCGGTAATAAGTAATGTAGAAGCAACAGAAATAACAAAACCAAGTATAACGGTTAAAGTAACAGCAACAGATAATGAAAGAATAGCAAATTACTACTATAGTATTAATAATGAAACGTATACAAAGAGTACTACAAATACGCATACATTTAGCGATTTAGCAAAAGGAATAAGTTATACAATTAAAGTAAAAGTAGTAGACACATCAGGAAATGAATCAGATGTTAGTACCACAGCAATAAGAACTGAAAATGATGTGGCAGGTAATACAATAATAGGAGAAATAAAGCCAAAAGAGCCAATAGATAATATGTTTACAAATGTAGCAGCAACAGATGAAGGAATATTTAAAGCGAAGGATAATGATGGTGAAAGTTATTTCTTTAGAGGCACTGTGGAAAATAATTATATCAAATTTGCAAATAAATGGTGGAGAATAGAGTTTAGCAATAGCAAATAAAGCGCCTTCACTTGTATGTGAAAATTCAAATGACTTGTATACAGTAGCAAGTTCAAACAAAGGGAGCTTTAACCTATCCAATAGGCTTAATGGCAGCAGCTGAACCTGTATAAGTCTAATGACAACTAAAAATGATAGGTGTATTCAAAAGTGAATACATTTTTTTATGAAAAAATAAGTGATTATAGAATATTGAAAGTCGATTTTGAATACAGATTTTAGATTTTGTATTTATTTTTGCAAGTGCAAAAATAGTAGTGGTGCAACAAAAAACACCTGTAAGCCTTTATTTATAAGGTATCAGGTATTTTCGTAGTGCATTGTCATATCCTGTTTTGAAATATCTATTTACTATTATATTTTAAATGAAAATTAAATAGAGAGTGTAAAATAAAGTGTGATAAAATAGAAAGCAAGAGGAAAAGAAAAATGAGAAGTAAAAATGAAAAACAAAAAGAACTAGTAAACGCAATACTAGAAGCCTATGAGCCCCAAACGGCAGAAGATGTCCAAAATGCCCTAAAAGACATATTTGGTCCAATGTTCGAAGCAATGTTACAAGGGGAGATGAATAACCACCTAGGATATGATAGTAATTCTAAAGAAAAAAAAGAAACAGAAAATCGTCGCAATGGCTACATTGATAAGAAAGTTAAAACCAGTATGGGAGAAATGAACATAGAAGTTCCAAGAGATCGAGATGGTTCATTCGAACCAGTAATAATACCTAAACGCACTAAGGATATCTCAGATATCAATCGAAAAGTGATAAGTATGTACTCCAAAGGGATGAGTCAAAGAGATATTTCAGATACAATCGAAGATATCTATGGATTTAAGGTATCTCACGAAATGATATCACAAATAACAGATTGTGTAATAGAAGAACTAACAGAATGGCAAAATAGACCATTAAAAAAGTGTTATCCCTTTGTATTTGTAGATTGTATGTATGTTACAGTAAAACACGAATACGAGGTAAAAGAAACGGCAGTATACACAATACTTGGTTATGATGTAAATGGTCATAAAGAAATTCTTGGTCTATGGCTAAACGAAACAGAATCTAAGCATACTTGGAGGCAGATATTTGACGAAATAAAACAAAGAGGAGTTGAAGATATTTTCTTCATTTCTATGGATGGAGTAAGTGGCTTAGAAGATGGTGCCAAAGAAATCTTTAAAGGTGTTATAGTTCAAAGATGCATAGTCCACTTGATTAGAAACTCACTCAAATATGTACCAACAAAAGATTATAAAAAATTTACATCCAATTTGAAACTCATATATGGAGCTTCCAGCTTAAAGGCAGCTACTCACGAGTTTGAAAAGTTTAAAAACAATTGGAGTAAATATCCAGGCGCCGTAGATGTTTGGGTACGTAACTTTAAACATGTAGAACAGTTGTTTAGCTATCCAAGTGATATACGAAAAGTTATGTATACTACCAATGCCATAGAATCGATTAATTCGTCCTTCCGCAAAGTCACAAAAAAAGGTGCTTTTCCTAGTGAAAATGCACTCCTTAAACTCTTGTATCTACGAGTCTGCGAACTCAATAAGAAATGGGATAATTCGTCTATTCAAAACTGGGCTATAGTTAGAAACCAGCTCGATGCTCATCCTGATTTTAAAGAAAGATTCCGTAGATATATTTAACCACTGTTTTGCTAATTCAGTATATTACAATTTGGCTCTTCCCGTCAAGGCTAAAATGGAACAGCTGCTCTGGCCTTGACTGGACGAGCAAATTGCAATATTATAACTTTAGCAAAACTGCTGTTCTTTGATCAATTTTATATTATTATTTGAGACAACTTACACACTTTTCTTGACATACCCATTAAATACAAAAAGCAAGATTATACTTGCATTAGTTTAAATTACTTATATTCTTTTGGTACATCAACTACCATAGCTTTTTTTAGTAACTCAAAATTTTCTTTGTCTGGTAAAAAAAATTCTTCAATTTTTGTATCAATCTTAGAAACAGTTATATGATTTCCACCAAAAAAAGAATCTTTATTGTTTGGATAAAAAATCCATTTTTCTCCTAAATCTTTTGCTTCAAGTAATCCATTTATGTGCCATGCCTCTTTATAATATTCATATGCAATTCTACAAGCTTTGTCAAAATTATCCATAAACATTCTCCTCCATTCTCATAATTTAATTATATCAAAAAAAATCATTAAAAAATAGTTTTATATATTTATTTACATTTATTTTATAAAAATTTAAAAACTAATTTTTACTCATTAAATATGATTGTCATTAGATAACACCTGATGAAGTATCAATGGCAGGAGGAGTATACAGAACAGGCAATGGTAAGTATTACCTATATAATGGTTTTTCCTTTTGGACAATGATAATAGTAGTATTTGATGTCTTTTTGTTTCTTTTAAATAGAGAACTTATATTACGTATTAATTTATTTAGTAAAACCATAAATATCCTTTCTCCAAAACCATCCTTGTAGGGAGTGTTCAAATAAAGCTAATTTTAGGTAGACATCGTTCTAACGCTCGGATTAATTATTGTAAGTAAAAGACTTACAAAAGTGAAGAAAAAGTGTTCGACATATTCCGACACGAGATAAATCGTTGAATTAAAAAGTAAACGCTCGTAATTGATTCAAAACAAGAGAATCTCAATA
>CAOKNI010000017.1 GCA_948470005.1 uncultured Mycoplasmatota bacterium | reverse complement strand
AATAAATTTTATCATTCTTTTTATTTAGTGTGAACCTTAAAGGTATTATAATCATTCATGCTATTTTTCTTTTAATAATTTATTTTATATGTTGGTTCTGGTAGTTTACTTGTTGAAATAAATCCTGGCTCTGCGTTAATAACATCAGGTATCCTGTTTACAATATCCGCACAAGTAAGTCTCACAGTATCAGGTCTATTTACGGTTATAGTTGTAGATGGTTCGCCTTCGATTGTCCATTCGTTTTTATCAAAGTCATTAGGACCATATACTTTACCGATACACTCAGCTTCGATTGTTATCCCTTCATTTGTTTCAAGAGTTGCTATAGCACTCATGCCACTTGCCATACCACTTTTTATATCCATGTTTAGGGTTGTACTATGTATATCTTCTTCGATAATAATTGGAATACATTTTTGGGTTAGTTTTTTGGGTGTTAAGCCCATTTTATCTGCTAGCCAGCCTGTAGCATTCCACATGTATGAGGGACTAAATTCGCGATTATTAATTAACTTTTCGCGCTCTTTTTCACTTATATTATCAGCACTCGCAATAGTTTTTTCAAATTCTTCTTTGGACAGTCCCGCTCCATGAGCTTCGGCTAGGGCAATACCATAGTCTTCAACGTTATACGAAGAACTACCTTTTATTTTAGTTATTTTATGAGTAGACCCTGCTAAAACAGTTATAAGATTACCCCAAAAAACATCTTGATAGCCACATCCTGTTATTGTTACATTATTCGCTTTTGCTAAAATATCAAGTTCTTTAAAAAGAGTAGGATTGCTATTTTCAGCATAAAAACACTCTTCACTAGTCGTAATAACATTTACACCACATCTTACGCATGTTCTAATGATATCTTCAACATCATTTAAAAAACTCATAGTAGTAATAATGGCAATATCTGGTTTAGTACTTTTTAATAATTCTTCTAATTTAGATATATCTTCGATTATAACATTTTTAAATTTACATTCAATAATAGTACCAATATCTTTGCCAATTTTATTTTGGTCTATATCGACTGCTCCGACGATTTCCCCTTTTAAATTGTAAACATATTCCATAATATATTTACTCATTTTGCCACATCCAATTTGGAATGCTTTAATTTTGCTCATTTAAATCAACTCCTTCTTCTTTTATTATGTCCGCAAAAGTTATTTTGAACCGCTCTATTTCTTTAGCTCGGGCATCTTCATATATATTGTTAGCATTACAGATAGCTTTATAAAAATGTTTTAATGTTACTTTTCTATTATTATCATATAAAGCATAAGTATAAGCATTAGAAACGATAGTTAAACATATATCAGGATAACGAGATGCTATCTCATAAACTCTTTTGTATTCGTCAGTCATTTCCACGATAAAGCGCATGATTTTTTCCTTAATAAAACTTGTATATTCACACTTTACGCCTATTTTGTGCTCAATTTTTGGTAGCGTACCCATAAGTATCTCGACAGTTGTTTCTTTATCCGCTTCTAAAACTTCAATTTTATTAAATCTTCTTAAGAAGGCTCGGTCTCTTAAGATATAATGCTCATATTCTTCCGTAGTAGTAGCTCCAATCATTTTGATTGTACCACGATCTAAGCCAGCTTTTAACATGTTAGCAAAATCTAAGCCCCCTTCTTTATTGACAAGAAGATGGGTTTCATCAATAAAGACAATGACATTATCTTTACGAGCAAGCTCTCGAACTAAAAGGTCAATTCTACTTTCTGATTCACCATTTGAAGTAGTACTTCCAAGTAGGCTTGTAATATTAACTTTAATAACTTGATAGTTAAGTAATACATCGGGAACATAACCTTTTATAATGCGGTAAGCTAAGCCTTCAACAATTGCGGTTTTTCCAATACCAGGTTTTCCGACTAAAAGAGCACTTTTTTCGGGAGTTAAAAGAGTTAAAATTATTTGTTTTATTTCGGCCTCACGACCAATAGCGGGGTCGGTTATATATTCTTTTGCAGTTAGATCTTCACCATATCGCTCTAATACACTTATTTCTTCCATTGTTAATTCTCCTTATGTTTTTATTATAGCATAATTTTTAAATTTGAAAAATAAAAAGCAAAGTAATTGTTAAATACTTTACTTATTAGGGATGAATATAGGTTCCTGTAGTTTTATAATTTTATAAGAATGTTTTTCACGATAAATTTTTCGTTCTTCGGCGGTTAATTCAAGAATTTTTTCAGCTATAACCATATGTAAAAGGCCATCCAAGTGGTCAATTTCATGGGATAAAACTGAGGTGACAAAACTGCTTATTATTTCGTGATGTTTATTCTTGTTAATATCATAATATTCAATTTCGATTTCATATGGTCTTTTAACTAAACCAGTGTAGTTAAGGCAACTAACACAAGCTTCCCAAAACTTTGTCTCGCCTTTACTTTTAATAATTACTGGGTTTATTAAAATTCTTGCTTCATCATAATTTTCGTATAGACGTTTTAAATCAGTTTTCTTTAAATAATTCTTAGAGGAATACCTATTTGAATGGATGCTAGAGCCATACAAATTTCTTCATGCTTGCAAAAATATTCTAATTTTTTAATAGCTTCTTTATACGCGTCTTTATCAAAATCAACAGACTTCTAAATCTGTCTTAAATATGTTTCGCCTTTAAGAATATTTTTACGTGTTACATCCATAATTAATTAGATTCGTTTACCCAAAGTCCATGAGTATTACAATAAGCATAGACTTTTATTAATTCTTCATTTTTTAAAAGGGGAAGCTCTACTTTCGGCTCGTTATTAGGTAATAAATCATATTTTATCACTCTCTTATTAGTTATTACATATATCCAAGAAATGTAGTGCTCTTCCAACATAGGATGAAGAATTTCACCAACTGTTATGAAAGCAGTAGTCCCTTCAATATTTAGAACTGGGATATGCTTTTCGGTTGCAGCTTCCGTTTTATTAGGTATTAATTCGGTAAGTTTTTCGCCACAACAAGTAATAGATTCATTCGAACTAGTAATTATATTTCCACATTTGGAACATTTAAAAAATCTTATATTCATTTTATCACTCTCCTTATTTAATTATTACGGATATTTTTTATTTTGTAAATAGTTTTTTTATTATTCAGGAATTTTATCCTGAGTTTGGTCTAAACCGGTTTTAGCTGTATATACAACATTTATCAACTTAGAATGATTAAAGATGCTTTTTATATCATCATCTGGAGTAGTGCCAGAATATTCAAAAGTAAATTCATAATTATTTCCTTTTACTAATGCTCCAGCAAAAGAACGTGGAATTTTTACAGTTTCGACTTCTTCATTATTAAATGATCGAATAGTTATATAAGTATAATTATAATCATTACTATCCGTAATGTCTAAAATATTATAAGTTTTGGTAAAATTGTGGTAATCGTCTTCATTATATCTTTCACTATTAAGATTTTTCATAAGTTTATCATAGTTTGCTTCGGAAAGATAAACAAGTTTTTCAATTCGATAATCATTAGTATATATCTTTTTAGATTTTAAATCTTCAATGAAAGTTTTTAAAATATCTTTATTCCAAGTTATGCGGTCAATGTAACTATGAAGACAATATCCTGTTTTGCAACTTGTTAAATCAATGTCCACTTTCATTCCTTTTATATCAGGATAAGTATATTCGATTTTGACTTTGTTTTTTAAGGAGTTATCAATTATTATGCGGTCATAATTATAAAGAGTTAAATCGTCTTGCATGGCAATTTCTTTTATAGTACTAGTTGTTTTAGCATGGCCATGATCATATATTATTTCCGTACTAGCTATTTCAAAGGCACTCATAGTTAGCGCAATACCTGTTAACACAATTATACTTATTATTTTGGGAAATAGAAACATAGATTTAAAAGACTTATTTAAAATGAAGTTAATACCTATTTCTAAGAAGAAGCATCCGCCTATAAACAAAGCAATCAGTAAAAGAAGAACTCCAAAATATGTTACACCTTGAGTTAAAAGATAAATCATAATTCCTAAGGTAATAGTGATACCAATTAAATAGCAGACTATACCAAAAAGAAATAAAATAGCAAAAATTTTTAAGAAAACAATACAAATATTAGATAATGTATCAATGACGCTATGACGGGGTACTCGTTTTACTTCTTCTTCTTTAGGCTCCTTAGCTGAAGTTTTTTTAGGCTTACCCTTCTTTTCTTCTTTTTTCTTAGCATCGCTATCTATTATTTCATCTGTTATTCCTGAAAAATATCTTTTTTCAAACATTTTGATAAAAAATATGACTGCAACAATTATATAACTAACTTCAATGATAAAGGCCCAAAGTCCCTTAAAAACTCTACCGAACGGCGGTATTAATTCGGCAAAAATGTTGCTGCCTAAATCACTTAAAATAATGAACGGGATTTTTAAAAGACAAATTATTAGTAAAATGATTATGACTTCAATTAAAATCTTTAAAATATCACGACCACTTTTACTATTTAAAGACTCTAAGAAGGCATCAATACCACGACTAATATTATTTATAACTTTAGTAAAACCACTTTCACTATTGGTAGTAGATTTAACTTTGTAAGCTGCTAGTAAATCACTAACTATTTCCTCAAAGTCTCCAAGTTCCTTTACTGCTTCTTCCTCAGTTAAACCTTTAGCTACTTTTTCGCTAATATAGCCTTCATATTCAGCTATTATATCTTCAATTTCAGCATCTTCTAATACTTCTAATCTTTTTTTTAATTTTTTAATAAATTCTTCTTTATTCATTTTTCTCGCTCCTTTTAATAAATTCATTTACACCTCGACTAAAATTTTTCCACTCGTTTAGTTGTTTATCTTTGGCTATTTTGCCTGATAATGTTAGATGATAATATTTTCTAATTGGTCCTTCTGTTGATTCTTTAGTGTAAGTTTCAAAATATGATTCATTTGTAAGCCTTTTTAAAATGGGATATATTGTTCCTTCGTTTACGTCCACAATTTTACTTACAGCCTCCACTAATTCATAACCGTACATGTCTTTTTTAGCGACCATTAGTAATATTAAAAGCTCTAACACACCTTTTTTATACTGAGTATTAATATTATCACCGCTTTCACTCTTATAATATCTCTAGTACTTGGTTTTGTCAAGTACTAAATAATACATAAATATTTATAATTTACAGTTTTTATGGTAAAATGGTTATTAGATTAGGGTTGATATAATGAAAACTAAAGTATTACTTTGGATTTTAGGTGTGGCAATTACTCTTCTTTTATATAATATTTTATGTTATAAGTGTGTGAATATGATTATAAGTAATAATACGAAAAGTGCTATTTATAATTATTTTAGTCATAAATACAATAATTTAGATTTTCAATATGAATATGTAAGAGCTTTAAATAATAATGATGGAACGATAAGTGTATTTATTAAATGGCAGGAAGATTATTATAATGTAATACTTTCACAGTATGGCAATAATTATCAAGTTGTTTTGGATAACCAAAATATTCCTTCATTTGTAAAGTATAGAAACTAAAAAACTGTAAATTTTAAATACAGTTTTTAATTTTGGTTTTTGATTGGTAAATTTTTGGATAATTCTTTATAAATTTTTACGATACGCACTAATATTTCTTTATTATCTATTACTAGTTCATTACTTGCTATTAGAGTGGCAAGTCCATTAGCATATAACCAAACATTCATAAATAAATTTTTAGCTTCATCAAAACTTAAACCATGTTTATTAACAAGATTTATGATGGTAGACTGATTCCATTTTTCATTTAAAACATCATCAACACTTGTCCATTTCAAATTATGAGATAAGAACATGGAGCGAAAATAATTTTTGTGCATACCCGCAAATTCAACATATGCTACACATACAGTTATAAGAGCATTTTTATTATCAACACGTCTCATAATAAATTCATCATATTCTTTTTTGATAATTTCATTAACATCAGTTTTTAGTTCATCAAGGCCTTTGTAAATCCGGTAAATGGGTTTGGTAGATATGCCAGCGGCAGAAGCTAATGACCTTGCATTAATACTTTCAATTCCATTTTTTTCAACCATAGTAACTGCAGCTTTTAATAATGTTTTTTGGTCGATTACACTTTTACCAGCCATAAATAAACCTCCTTTTGTTTATTGGTAACTTATGTTATCATTATATCATAATTATAATTTTTGTCAAATTTTTTTGGCAATATTTAACAAAAAGCAAGCCTAAAATTGCTTACTTAATTCTTTTTAATTTTAATTGTAAATTGATAACTATCTTGTAAATCAGTTTCTTCCATAGTAATATTAAATCCTTTAGTACTTAAATCATCTTTAGTATTACGAATATTATTTATAGCAGTTTTTAAATCTATTCCTAATTTTTCTTCCTGCTTTTCAACATAGTCTGGTTCTAATGTTTCAATTAATGATAATGGATCAAATAATTCTTCGTTAGAACTGGAGTTATTAAATACAGGCGTTTCAAAATTAGAATTAAATTCTGGTTTAGGATTTAACTCTTTTGGCTTTTCTTCAACATTGTTAGATGGCAATTCTAAGTTTAAAACTGGAGTTTTAATGTCCGCTTCTTCCGTATTCATATTTACTATTTCATTTTCAAGAAAATTAAAGAAATTTCCTTTGGATTCATTTGTGGCTTGTGAAGCCGGAATAATATCAGGGTTAAACTTTTTTTCTTGTTCTATCTCGCGAAGTTTACGGGCAATATCACTTTCTTCATCTAAACTCGGAAGCTCAGTTGCTTCTTTTTTGATGGCATCTAAATCAATAGCTTTTACTAATGGTATTCCTTCGTCTTCATTATCATTATTATCTGGATTAGTAAATTTTTTTAAGGCTTCATCTAATTCTCTTACAGTCATACGGTCATTTATAATTTTATTTAACCATGTTTTTTGGTCATCATGAGAATGAAGAATTAAAAGGGAACGAGCATGACGCTCACTTATTTGATTATTTAATAAAGCTTCTTGAACGGTAGCGTCTAAATTAAGTAAACGAAGCTTATTTGCTATAGCACTTTGAGATAAGCCCATTTTTTTAGCAAGCTCTGCTTGCGTTAAATACCCTTTATCTAATAAGTTCTTATAGCTACGAGCTTCTTCAATAGGTGTTAAATCCCGTCTTTGAACATTTTCGACGATTGCTACTTCAGCACTTTTATTATCATCTATATTGGCTATAACTGCTGGTACTGTGCTAAGGCCAGCTAAAGTGGCCGCTTTATATCTTCGCTCACCAGCAATAATTTCATATTTATCATTTACTCGTCGTAAAACTAATGGCTGAATTATGCCATGTTGTTTGATAGAATTAGCAAGTTCCTCTAAACCACGATCATCAAAATTAAGACGCGGTTGAAAGCGATTTGGGATTATCTCCTCAATAGGTATTTGCATTATGTTTTGCTCTAAATTCATTTTATATCAGCCCCTATTTTTACTTATACTTTATTTTAGCATTCTTTAGTTATTTTTTCAACTTGAAATAGAAAAAATTTTGTCGATATAAATTGATTTTATTTTGTTTTATCTAATTTTTTTTGATTGTATCGATTTCTTCTGTTGTTAGTCCAGTTACTTTGACAATGAATTTTATAGACGCTTTTTCCTTAAGCATTGCTTTAACTATTTCTTTATTTCTATTAATTGTAGCTTCTTCTGTTCCTTTTTTAATGCCTTCTTCATAAGCTACTTCAGATAATACCTTTTTGTGATACTCTTCATAATCATAGTATAACCCATCTAAAAAGTCTTCACTTAATGCACTCATCTTTTCTTCTACTTTCTTCATTATTTTATCACTACTATATAGTTTAGATAACTCACTTTTATTCTCATTTACAAATATATATAGTAAATACTCTAAACTATCTTTCCCTCCCTTGATATTAGTATAATCTATTTCACTTAATAAATCTACATTTATATCAATTATTGATATGGTATCGTCTCTTTTTAAATGATATTTTTCTTCCATTATAAAACTCCGATAGATAAACTCCTTCTTATCAAAGATATCATAATTATTAATATTAATCTGGATAATAGGTTTTAGATTTATTTTCTCATTAGGTTTAGTTTGTTTAAGTAATAATTGGCAAACATATCTTAGATTCTTCATTTTACTTTCTTTAGTTATATTATAATTTACTTCGATATTAATAATAGAAGTATCACTTTCATAGACTGCATCCGCATTACTACCTTTAATATTAATATTCTCTGAGATTCTTGGAGTGAGTAGAGTAAGATTACCTTTTACTTCTAATTCATCAATACCTAAGGCAGCACTAACAATTCTTTCTACATACTCAATACAATCATTTGAGGTAAAAATAATACTAGCAATATTATCTTTTAAAAATCTTTTTGTTTTTTTCATACTTTCCTTCTTTCTAAAATTATAAAACTTACGCAAGTAAAGCCATCATAACAAAAGAAAAAAAGAAAGTCAAAGAACAGATTTTTACAATTCTGTTAAAAAGATTTAATAAAATCTGCTTTAATTTAATGCAGATTCTTATATTTCTGCTAAGAGAATTTATTAAAATTTGTAAAAATGCAATTTTTTTAAATTTTTTTCTTTATTCAAAAAAATATATCTTATAAGTAAAAAATTAGGTTCATTTTCACCTAATTTTTTTAATACATTAAAGAGATTTCTTAACTATTTTATCATAGTTTCTAGGATATTTTTCTGGAGTTTGAGATAATTTCTTTATTTTCAAGATTGTTCTTCTGCTATTTTCTATAGGCAAATTAAAACTTAAGGTATCTTCTATTTTACCATTTAAGATTTTCAAGGTGCTTAGGCTTTCATTTATTTCCTCTTTTACATCGCCTTTCATTGGTAAAAAGTAACCATTGACTTTTAAATATGGAAATGTAAGTTCTGCTAAAATGCGAAGGTGAGCAACTGCTCTAGATGTTATAATATCAAAATATTCGCGAAAATTATTATTCAAATTTTCAGCACGACTATAGATGCACTCGACATTTTTTAAATTAAGTTCTTTAATAACTTCATTTAAAAATGTAATTTTTTTATTATTCGAGTCTAAAAGAGTGATATGGAGATTAGGAAAAAATATTTTTAAAACTAACCCTGGAAAACCAGCGCCAGTTCCAATATCTAATAATTTTAAATCCTCATTTAAATTAACACTTTTGGTTAAAGTTAATGAGTCATAAAAATGTTTTAGATATATTTCTTTATCTGTTTTTATAGCCGTTAGATTGAATTTTTGATTATACTCTATTAGCATATTTTTATATATTTCTAGAGCATTTAATTGTTCTTTAGTCGGAAATATATTAATTTTTTCGAGTTCTAAGATAAATAATTCAGTAGACATAAAATCACCTGTACATTATTATAACATACACTTTTAAAAATGACTAAATAATTAATGTACTTTTGGAAATTGTTTTGTTATAATATTCTCTTATATGAAAGGCAATTATAATGAATGTTGAAAGATTAAAACGATTAGTAGAATATTTTATTAATAATAGAACTTGGAATAATGACCCTAGTTATGTATCTATTTTAGTTGTTGAAGAATTTTTAAAGAGAAAATGCCAAGAATACAAAGATAAAACGGAAGCTTATGTTAATCATTTAAGTAGACTTTTAAATAAGAAATTGGTTATAAAAAATAGATATGTAGAAGCATCTTTACCGTTAGAATTTATATCTTTTAGTTTAGTACATTTAGAACATATAATTCATTATGTAATAATAGATGGAAAAAATGAAGATAAAGCTGTTACTTGGCAACGAAAAGATGAATTTGGAAATATTGTGAGATATGAAAATGATATATTAGATAATGACCTCGAGACTAAAAAATATCAAGAGTTTTTAAAAGATTTTACATCGCACTATGGCGGAATACCAACTAATTTAGGATTAGATGTATTTTTTACTTCAGTAGATGATGATAAAGATAATTATCACTTTGTTACAACAGTTAATGATAGTGAAGCTTGCCATGAATGCTGTTTTAGTTGTAAAAAGAAAAAAGGAGTTATATCAATTTCCTATAATGACGAAAGCGTAAAAGACTTCTTAAATGAAGAATTAATTGGAATAATGTATGCGGCTTTAAAAGTTGACATAACTTGCTTTCCCAAAAAATGGCAACAGGAAATTAAAAACATGGATATTGCAGTTAGATTAGGACTGGAAAAAGAAAAAGAAAAACAAATTGATGAGTTTAGAAAAATTCAAATTGATAGAATAATGAAAGCTTATCAACTTATTAAAGAAGCAATGGTATTACTTAACAATGCCAAAATGGATCTTAATTTTGAAAGATTAAAAGTAGATAATATAAGAGAAATTATTTTTAAAAATCAAGGACTTCCTAATAGTGAAGGATATATAGAATTTGAAGATTTCTTTAAAAATAGTATGATACTTAGGATGCTTGACTTAAGTGAACTAGATTTAACTAATGTTGATATTAGAGGAATTGATTTTAGTGGCACTAATATACATATTAACCCTCAAACAATTTATAATAGAGATATGAGTTATGTTAATGCTAAAGGTCTTAAATTTTCCCCATTTGCAGACTCATTTCTTGACGTAATAATAGATGGAGCAATAATTACAGACCATGAAGCAGCTATAAATTTGGATACTGTCAGAAGTTATAATGACGAAACGATTATAAAACACGATTATATTGATGTATGGAAATTATAAAAATACTCTAGGCTTGTTTAGAGTATTTCTTTTTTAAATATACAGATAATATGGATAAGTCTGAAGGGTTAACACCAGAAATTCTTGATGCTTGACCTAGAGATTTAGGACGTATTTTTTCCAGTTTTTGTCTTGCTTCACTAGCAAGATTTAAAACTTCTTGATAATTAATATCATCAGGTATTAATTTTTCTTCGAGCTTTAACATTTTCTCTGCTTCTTTACTCGCTTTAGCGATATATCCCTCATATTTTGTTTCAATTTCGACTTCTTCTAAAATGGCATCATCATAGTTTAAATCTAAAAACTTTTTAATAAAATTAATATTTATTTCAGGCCTTTTTAATAAAAGATAAAAGTTTACACTATAGTTTGGAATCTCAATATTATTTTCTTTAAATATATTTTTAGTATTATCATTTAATTGTAAATTATGGCTTTGTAACATATTTTTAACTTCTTTGATAGCTTTTATTTTGTTTTGTAACTTTTGGTATCTTGCTTCATCAATAGTGCCATGATGATAGCCTATTTCTCTTAATCGTAGATCAGCATTATCATGGCGAAGAATTAAACGATATTCCGCACGAGATGTTAACATACGATAAGGTTCGCTAGTTCCTTTGGTTACCAAGTCATCAATTAAAACACCAATATAGGCATCACTTCTTTTTAATATTAAAGGTTCTATATTTTTTATTTTATGATGGGCATTAATACCGGCGATTAGCCCTTGAGCAGCGGCTTCTTCATAACCACTAGTTCCATTAATTTGACCAGCGGTAAAAAGATTTTCAATAACTTTGTTTTCGAGTGAAGGCTTTATTTGCAAAGGGTCAATCGAATCATATTCAATAGCATAAGCATATTTAGTTATAACTGCATTTTCCAATCCGGGTAAGGAATGAACCATTAGTTCTTGAACATCACGAGGCATAGAAGTGGAGAATCCTTGTAAATACCATTCGTCATAATGAATGCTTTCGGGCTCCATAAATAATTGATGACGTTCTTTGTCAGCAAATCTTACTACTTTGTCTTCGATTGAAGGACAGTATCTAGGGCCAACTCCTGTTACATAACCACCGTACATGGCTGATTTAGAAAGATTTTCTTTAATAATTTCGTGAGTTTTCTTGGTGGTATATAATAAAAAACATCTTTGTTGTTCATTTACTTTATATATAGGTTCTAAATCGTGAGAAAATGACAATAATTTACCATCGCCATATTCAGGCTGCATTTTGCTAAAATCAATGGAGTCTTTTTTGATGCGAGGTGGAGTTCCTGTTTTTAGACGCTGAATTTTTAGACCTAATTTTTTTAAATTATCGCTTAAATGGTTGCTTCTTTCTTCACCATGAGGCCCACCTGGAGTATTTTCAGAGCCTATTAAAATATTTCCTTTTAAATAAGTACCGGTGGTTAAAATTACAGATTTGCTTTTTATTTCGGTATTATCTTTTAAAATGATGCCTTTAATTATATTATTTTCAATTATTAAATCTTCCACCATTCCCTCAATAATACTCAAATTAGAAGTATTTTGAAGAGTTTTTAACATAACTTCAGGATAAACAATTTTGTCAGCTTGCGCCCTGAGGCTTCTTACCGCAGGGCCTTTACCATTATTTAACATCTTTATTTGAAAATGGGATTTATCCGCGACGATGCCCATAATTCCGCCTAAAGCATCTATTTCGCGAACGATTACGCCTTTAGCTGTTCCGCCAATAGAAGGATTGCAAGGCATGTCCGCGATGTTTTTAATGTTAGCTGTAACTAAAGCTGTTTTAAGCCCTAAAGTTGCTCCAATATGAGCAGCTTCACAGCCGGCATGACCGCCTCCGACAACAATTAAATCATACATTTTATCACTTCTTTCTTAATTTTTTCGCTATTAATCTCACACTAGAATATATTAAAAGAATTAAACCTATGATAATAATTATTATAGGAATAATTAGAAGATAAGGAGATATAAGTGCTATAAATAAAATAACAGGCATAAATAAATGAATTATGAAACAACCAAAAAATATTACAATTACAGAAATTATTATATATGTTTTATAGTTTAAATCTTTATTCACTTGCTAAATCTCTTTTTCATAATAAATGTAATGCCCGGGATAATCATCATATTCAAATTCACCTTTTTGGCGAAATCCTACTTTCTCAAATAAAGCATTCATTTTAGTATTATGCTTTTCGGTATCAGCTTTTAATAATGATATATTATTTTCTTTGGCTAATTCTTCAGCAAATTCAAAAAACTTTGTAGCTAAGCCTTCGCCCCGACAATCACTTTTTATAGCTAAGCGATGGAGAATATAAGCCTCTTTATTAGTAGATTCTACTACTTCATGATAATTATCTTCCTTAGATATGACCATAAAGCCTTTTATAAGGCCATCATCATAAACGTATAATTCACCTTTTTCTAAATCACTTAGGAATTTATCTTTATTTGGATAATCGTCTTCTTCATTCCATTGCGGATTATTTTCCATCGCCATTTCTTTTTGAATATCTTTAATAATAATCATTATTTTATTTAAATCATCAATTTTTGCTAAACGTATCATGTAAAACCTACTTTCCTAAACAAAACTTACTAAATAATGTATCTAATAATTCATCTTGATAAGACTCACCAGTAACTTCACCTAAAGAATCCCAAGCAGCTTTTATATCTATTGCAATCATATCAACAGGAATTTCGCTTTTAATATTTTCTAAAGCATTATTAATATGATTTAAGGCTTCTTTAATAAGATTTATTACTCTGGTGCTAGATACTACTTCCATATTAGAGGTCCGAATTTTATCTAATTCAAATAAAGAAATAATCTCTTTTTTTAAATCGTCTAATCCTGTTTCGGTAACGGTGTTTCCTTTGATAACTTTGAGCCCTGGAATATCAAGAACATTGTTTAAGTCGTTTTTATTGATAAAAGTAATGTGCACTTTAGTTTGAAGTTTTTCGATAATTTCCATATCACTTTTATCTAAAGGTTCATTATTGTTTAAAACATGAATTACTAAATCAGCAACTTCGAGCATAGCTAAAGATTTATCAACGCCCATTTTTTCGACAACGTCTTCTGTTTCATGAATACCGGCGGTATCAATAAATTTAAGTCTTATGCCATTTAAATCAATTGAACCTTCAACTATATCCCGAGTAGTCCCAGCAATATCAGTCACAATAGCCTTATTTTCGCCTAAAAAGTGGTTCAAAATGCTGCTTTTGCCAACATTGGGCTTACCTATAATTGCTACCTTAATACCGTTTTCGACAATTTTGCCAATCTTTGACTCATCTAATAGAGTCTCTAATTCTTTTTTTATTTCTTTTAATTTAGGTGGAAGATTATCTAAAGTTATTTCTAGAGCATCTTCATATTCAGGGAAATCAATGTTAACTTCAATATTAGCCATTAGTTCCACAATTATATCACGAACTCTTTTTATTTTACGAGATATTTTACCACTTACAGTATTTAAAGCTAATTTTCTTTCCAAATCTGTTTCCGAATTGATTAAATTGTTAACCGCTTCAGCTTGCGATAAATCAAGACGACCATTTAAAAAGGCTCTTTTTGTAAACTCACCCTTTTCAGCAAGTCTAATATCATTTTCAAGTAATATTTCTAATATTTTTTTGGTAGTAGCAATACCACCATGACAATTTATTTCAACAGTATCTTCTTTAGTGTATGTTTTAGGAGCTTTATAAACATTTACTAAAACCTCATCAATTATTTCTTCTTTAAAGATAATATGCCCGTAATGGGAAGTATGACTTTTAACACTGTTTAAATCTTTGCCCTGAAATAAAGGGGCAACTTTTGAAATGGCATCGGAACCACTTACTCTAATGATGGATATAGCTCCAACGCCTAAAGATGTTGATATGGCACATATGGTATCGCCCATGTTATTCACTTCCTTTTAAAGCTAATTTATTATAGCATTAAATTAAGTATTTGGCAATTTTTAGATGGCAAAGATTTTAATTAAAATAAAGCTTAATAAGAGAGCAATAAGATTACTTAGAAAATTAACAGTATCATTATTTATAAATTTTAGCCCTTGATAATAGTTGGTTTTATTTTCACAATGAAAATTTTTTTCGGTAATAATGTTACATTTTGAACATTTATATTTCACTTGAACAGTAGCGCCTAAGAAGGAGTCACAGATACTTCCTAGAAAGCCACTTAAAGTAATGATTAATATTCCTATAAAGCTAGAGCTAAAAGCATAATAAATTAAACTAATTAGAAAAGAACCTATAAATGCTGATGCAAGTCCTAGAAAAGTAATATTTCCTGATAATCCAGGAGTACTTTTTTGTAGTGTTAAAATATTTATAGTGTTTTTTTTAGAGTGTATTCCAATGTCAGAGGCTAAAGTATCCGCAAGAGATTCAGCCATAATGCTAGCATATAGTATTAAAAATATAGTATTATGTGTAGTTTTATAAAAAAGTGTAAAAATTGTTCCTAAACTAACATTAGCAAGTATTTGAATTGAGTCTTTAGGTCCACTTTTTTTCGTGATTTCATCTTTCTTCTTTTTAAAAACTAATTTTTCAATAATAGAACCTAGGAAAACGGTGACTAAAATTAAGAATGATACTAACCCACCACAATATATAATAATAAAAGCGAAAATAAATGCAAAAAATAAAGCTTTGGGAGTCATCGCTTTTTTAAAATAAGCTACAAGAGCTAGAGCTAAACTTAAAACTAGACTAAGTAAAACATTAAACATAATATCTCCTATATTAATAAATAACTGATTAAACTTAAACCTATAGGAAGAGTTAAATTATCATACTTATCACCGATTAATTCTAAGACACTTGCTGATAGTCCTAATACTAAATAGTCTAAAAAATGATAATTTAAAATGAATATCATATTAAAAATTATAGATATAAGAATTGCTATTATAAATACAGTAAATGAGCCTATATAGGTTTTAGAAGTATTACCTATTTTTTTATTAGGAAATCTATATCTAAATAATGGAGCTAAGCCATCACCTAAAGACAGGCTAAGACAGCCTATTCCATAAGATGGTAGAAACTTGGGGTTTAAAACAGCAAAATAAGCAAGCAAACTAAAGCTTAAAGCATAATAAATTGTTCCTTTAGAACCCTTTTTTTCCATACTTTTAATTAAATTCTTTTTAAAAGATAAATAATTAATAAGAATAAAAGTTAAAGGTGGTATTATTAAATGAATACTGGTCTTAAAAAAATAAACCATAATAGGCCATGAAAAGCCAACAAATATATGAATTAATTTTCGGGAAGTATTTTCATTTATCTTACCTTTTCTTTTTAATAAACTAATAATAACTAAAATCGTAATTAAATAGCTGTATGTAGCTAAATAACCATAAAATATGTTCATTTCTTACCTCTTTACTTTTTATATTTTAGAATATATCTTCAATTTTGCAAATGATTTTATAATTTTCTTTTTTCGTTAAATTTTTTGAGCAATATGGGTCCGTCCATTCTCTTAAATAAGGAAGTAATAATCTAATAAATAGCCTAGTATTATATGAAATCATTTTTAAATCAGCAAAATCGGTATTTTTAATATTACAATTATTTGTCGGGTAATAAACTAAATAATAATTACCGTCTTTTTCTAATTTGATATCATATGGAAAGATGCGACAGTCTATAGGCCTTATATCATATATACTACATTTATTGTTTTTGTAAAAGTAACAAGCATTACTATTCTCTTGCCTTTTTAATTGATATAAACTTTTTAAATAATTATCATTATTCAATAAAGAAAAATCTATTTCTGTAGCAAATTCACTTATTTTAATGTTCATCTCCTTTGCTATTTCTTGAGCCTCATGAGGAAGCAGCATCGGCGAATCTATTTCAGAATTAGAGCAGCAATTTGCTTTAGAATTTACGCAATTATGGCACAAATTAAATGTTCCTAAATTATTTTTAGTATTCCGAAATAAAGCATAAGGACTTTGAATAATATCTTCATAATTTAATTCTGTTCCTATATAAGTTGTTACGCCATAAAGAAAATTATCATTAATGACTTTTAAATTAATTGTTCCATTTTCATAATTATTTTTACTTATATTTTCGTATGTACCAATGATTATATTTTCATGAATTGTCCCTTTAAAGATGTATTCACACATCTCACCATCAAAATTTAAAGTTATGGCAGCAGATATTTTGGAACCAGTTTGTTTGAAAAAGACTTCTTCATTATAAATTTTATTATTTTGAATAAATGACGATATCCATTTTCCTGATAAGTCTATCATAGACGCCTCCATATAATTAAATTATAGCATAATTTATTAATAAAAAGAAATAGTATTATTTTTACATATTCAAAAATTCTTTAATCATGAAATTTGGAAGATTTTAAAAACAGAGTGCTTGGCACTCTGTAATTTTAATGTTATTTGCCTTGGAGCGACGCTAATACATAGCGCTTACCTAATTAAAATGTAAATTCATTGAATTTACGGCGCATAACAAGGACTTACTGATAACATCATTATTATATTATGCAGTTTAGTAAATGTCAATACATTAAATTTTGATATATTTTGTTGCTAAAAATTATTAAACAATTTATTTTAAAGGAAAAAAGAATTCACCCGATATATATTTTTCAGTTCTAATTTTATTAAATTCATTAGAAAAACAATTTTCTGTTATTAAATTAGTATAACAAATATTAGCAAATACATCCGCTATTTGTATTAATTCTCTGGCTTCAGACTGACAGTATTTAACATAAAAATTTTCTTGGATGTGACTGCCTGTTACTAGCTCAGTATTTAGATACTCTTCTAATGTTGACCGGGTTCCTGTCCTAACGTTTCTTTCATCGATGAATAAATAATTTTCCGTTGCATAAATATATTTATAATTAGTGAAATGTTCAAAACACAATTTTAAGAGATAATTAAAAGCTCTGGCAGTATTATTATAGAAATGATCTTTAACTTTATTATTATCACAAATAATATAATATATTTCAAATAGATTGTTTTGACAAAAAAAATTTATAAATTTTCTTTTCATTTCAGATGTTAAACAGCTTCCTTTTAATTCTTTAAATTTTCCATTATCGTAAAACATCTTTTTATCTTTGTCCATTTTTTTTAATTCGTTAAAATTGCTACTTATAAATCTTTTAAATGCTCTTTTTAATTTATCTTTATTTCGAGGCATTATAATACAAATAACAAAATATTTATTTTTATAATAGTTTAAATTTTTCTTGGTCATACTTCCAGACTCATCTATATAAAACGTATTCATATTTCACCACCTATTAATCTGTTAACTACATTATAGCATAGTATTATGTATTAACTATATTCAAATTGTTACTTATTAGATTAAATATGGTATATGTGTTACCTGTTACCACTACTCTTAACTAAGCAAAAACCCCGCAAACACAGAGCTTGCGAGGTTTAAAAGAAAACAATTTACTATCTTTTACTGAATTGAGGAGCGCGACGAGCTTTTTTAAGACCATATTTTTTACGTTCTTTAACTCTAGCGTCACGGGTTAAGAAACCATTAACCTTTAGAATTTTACGATAAGAATCTTCTCTTGTTTGGTCAGTATTAGCATCAAATTTAAGTAAGGCTCTAGCGATACCTAAACGAATTGCTCCAGCTTGACCTGAGTAGCCTCCACCTTTTACTGTAACTTCAATATCGAAACGATTAGCATTGTCAGTTGCAGTTAGAGGTTGTTTTAAATCCATTACTAAGATTTGATTTGGAAAATAGTCATTAACGTCTACTCCATTTACGGTAATATTACCAGTTCCGCCTGTAATTCTTACAGATGCAGAACTTCTTTTACGACGACCTGTTGCAGTCCATACTTGTTTAGCCATTAATTCTCCTCCTAATCAATATTTAAAGCTATAGGCTTATGCGCAACTTGTTTGTGTTCGCTGCCCGCATATACGAATAATTTCTTACCCATACTTCTTCCTAATGGTCCATGAGGAAGCATACCTTTTATAGCTCTTTCTACCATTTCTTCTGGATATTTTTCAACCATAATTTTGGCGTTTCTTTCTCTTAATCCTCCTGGATAGCCAGAATGATTATAATACATCTTATCTTCTAATTTGTTTCCTGTTAGATTAACTTTTGAAGCATTAATTATAACAACATAATCTCCACAATCTACATGAGGAGTATATGTTACTTTATGCTTTCCTCGAAGGATAGTTGCTGCTTTAGTAGCTAGACGACCTAAGGTTTTTCCCTCTGCATCTATTATGTACCAAGAGCGTTCAATGTTTTCTTTTGTTTGCATGAATGTCTTCATAACTTTTTCCTTTCATTAATCTTTACTCGTTCTACTTTCCCAGGGTATTAGAGTTCCGATAAATAAAATGTACCATTTAAAATTATATGTAAATTATATGGATTTGTCAAATAAAAAATGAAGAATTTTGAAACTTTTGACAAAAATTAGCTTTTTTAGCTATTTCGGGAACGAGATGGGACTAAATCAGCTAATAAATTTAAATATTCTAATAAATCATGAACTTCTTCTTTATCCTTATTTTGATACTTTCTTTTAAAACTTCTAGCAATTATTAAAAGATTTGTCATTGATGACGATTCTATATCAGGAATATAGGCTTTAGCAGATAATAAAGCATCTAAAGCGTTATTTATAGCTCTAATACATTTTAAATAATCCTCGGAACTATTTACAGTATCAACCATATCTTCATAAGCTTTATTAAAAAATACAATTAGTGAATTTGATGTCATAGGCTTTCCTTTCTATATGTTATTTTATTTAAATATAAGCCCTCTGGTGGAGCGGTTGTAAATTGTTTTTTTGTATTGGGATTTTGTAAAGCTTCTTCGATGGCTGAAATTGCTACCAAACCTTTTGATACATCAAGCATAGCCCCAACTAGGTTGCGGACCATATAACGGTAGAAACTAATACCAGTAAATTTGATTTCTAAAATATCTTTCTTCTTTTTAAATTTGATGTTATAGATTATACAATTGTAATTATCTCTTTCACCAGCGACAAAGTTAGTAAAATTATGGATACCTAAGAAAAGACGAGCACACTTTTGCATTTGCTTTAAATCTAAAGAGTAATTAGGTTCATAATAATAATCTTTTAGTAAAGGATTATACTCACCTATATTAATTTTATATATATATTCTTTCATTAAAACATCATGTCTTGCATGAAATGAATCTTTTACTATTTTTACATCAGTAATATAAATATAAGGCTTTATTAGACTATTTATAGCTCTTTTTAAATGTGTCTCGTCGATTTTGATATCTAAATCAAAAGAAGCTTTTTGGTCTAATGCGTGTACTCCACGATCAGTTCTTCCTGCCCCTTTGATAGTTACCGCTTTTTTATTGATAATGCTTAAAGCTTCTTCGATTCTTTTTTGAACAGAATCCTTTTTATTTAACCTTTGAAAGCCATAAAATTTGGAGCCGTCATAAACAATACTAATTAAATAACGCATTTTATTCTCCTTTTAGACGATAGATAGCTTTTAATAAATCTAATCTATTTTTATAATACTCTATATCTATATTTTTATTTTGCATGAGGTTAATAAATTTTATGATTTCGGGTTTATCAACATAATCTAAAATAGCAAAATAGTTATTTTTAGGAATAGTGTTAATAACCATATTTTTATCAACAATCAAAATTTCTTCCGCAATATCCCATAAAAAAGTTATATCATTTGTAAACAAAAGAATTGTTTTATGGTAATCATGAGCTAATTTTTTAAATAAGCGTTTATAGTCCTCTTTTTCCTTATGAGTTAATTCTTTATCAAAATAATTTAAAATAATATATTCTTTATTTGCGATTAAAGCGGAGGCAAGACTTATTTTATTTAAATCAGATGAAGATAGTTCTGTGCTTGTTTTAGTTAAATAACTAGCATCTAAATGAACCATTTTGAGGGATATTTCGGCTTTAGGACTATTTAGATATTCTTTTACTGTACCAGAAAAATGATAAGGATATACAAGAGCATAATTTATATTATTGGTACTTATGTTTATATTGCCCATTAAACCATATATTTGATGAGGCGGTTTTTTTTCAAGAATAGTAACTACTTCCATAAGTCGTTCACCAAACTTTCATTATCAAAATATATTTTATCTACTAAATTATAATATTTTAAACCACTTGATAATTCCACTATAAATGGTAAGCGAAAGCCTAATTTTTTGATAATTCGCTCTTCTTTTAAGACTGCTTCTTTCATTCCTTCCATTATAACGGTATTATTATGAATGATTATGAGATACTCTAACAATAATGTTTCTTCGATATTGCTTGTATAATTAATTATTCTTTTTCCATGCGCTTTTAAATAACTAATTATTTCTTTTTTAAATGAAGTATCTAAATATGTTAATATGTCCATAAAAACAAATATTTTTTTAGAACTGGATAAATTACTTAAAATATTTATTTTAATTTGGTCTATTAAAGTAAGATCTTTTTGGTGAAGTAAATAATCACTATTAAAACGAATAAGAATAGAAGGCGGAATATCACTAGCATTTGCTTTATCTTCTTTAGTTATCACTAAGCAAGATTTATTTAAAAATTCACTCGCATCTTTAATGTAATTGAATTCTGAGGTAAATAAAACTGAGGTATCTATATCTAAAAATGAAATACTATTTATATCAAGAATTTTTTCCATGAAATCACCTTGAATATATAATAACAGAAAACTTAAAAATTTGCAAAAAAAGAGTATTAAAAAATTAAAGATTTATCTCGTGTTGTTAATTAAAATAGTAAACACTCGTTTTAATGATATTAGAGAATTTACTAAT
>CAOKNI010000016.1 GCA_948470005.1 uncultured Mycoplasmatota bacterium | reverse complement strand
GTACTAAATATGAATCTAAGGATAGCTCAAGTACCAAAAGGCATAAAGCAACAGCGATAATAACATATATAGTGATTTCTTTTTCAGACAAATTCATGGTATCTAAAACCATGGCACTCATGCCACCTACTTTACAATAATTATTTGTTACTTCTTTTATTTCTTCTATCGCTTTTAAGGTATCTTCATCTGAGGTTGAATTATTAAATGTAACAAGCATCAAATCCGCATCACCATTTTTAACTTTGCCGATTAAATCACTTGGAAGCATTTCAATAGGAATTGTACTTCCTAGAGCATCATAGATGGTTGCTACATTAGCAACACCTTTTATATTTTTAATTTGCTCTTCTAATTTTACTATTTCTTTAGATTGCATATTTTCAATTATAGTAATTGAAAAAGCTCCCATATTAAAGTCATTAGTTAAAATATTTTGTCCTTTAATTGTCGCAATATCTTCTGGTAAATAAACTAAAATATCGTAATTAATATGTGTTAGTTTAATTCCTATTATTGCAGGAATTAACATGATTATTGTTAATAATAGTATTAGTGTTTTATGTTTACAAATAAAGTCTCCAAATTTTTGCATTTTTTCCTCCTTGCACAAAATATAATATGATATTTAAACTTAAAATTCCTGCACATACTGTAAAATATGTTTTTTATCCAACAAATTGTAGGATATGTACCAATAAATATACAACTTTATGTTGCTTATCCTTCTTTTGTGTTTATATAATATTAGTAGGTGATAAATTATGGATAAAAAAACAGACTTAAGAATACTAAAAACTAAAAAAGCCATATATAGTACTCTTTTAAAGTTAATGGAGCAAAAGCCTTTTGAAGAAATAAAAGTTTTAGATATTTGTAATGCAGCAATGATAAATCGTTCAACTTTTTATGCGCATTATAATGATAAATACGAACTATTCGCCGAATTTATAAATACTTTAAAAAATAATTTAACTTTAGAATTAGATAAAAATACAAGTATTAAAAATTCAAAGGAGTATTATTTAGAAATGATATCTTTACTTTTAAATCATATAGCCCAAGAAAAGGATACTTATCTTTCAATTATGATTAATAATAAAAATTCCATAACGATGGATATTTTATATGATGTTATAAATAAAGATATTATTAAACAAATAAAAAAGAAAAATAATATTGAAAAGACAAAAGTTCCAATTAATATTATTTCTCAATTTTATTTGGGTGCAGTCATTAATGTTTGTATGGAATGGCTTAAAAATAATAACAAATATAGTATAAAAGATGTTATAGAATATTTTAATTTGCTGCTTCCTGATAACTTGTATTAATTTAAATCTTTAAATAATTTATCATTAGCAATTATTTTTTGAAGCTCATTATCGATTTTATTCATATGGTTTATAATAATTTTATGTTCTTTTTTATTTTTATACATATTATTTTCTAAACAATATAATAAATAGCGGCTAGCTGCAACAGTTAAAAGATTTCGAGTCATCTTACTAAACTTTAACTTTTTAAATTTGTTTTGCCATGCTTTATATGCTAAATAAGAATTAATGTACCAATAATGACAATCTAATACTTCATCATAAAATGTCTCAATTAAGTTCATTTCTTCTTTTTTATAACATATAAAGTAGACTTCCACGTTTTCTGTTTCATTCTTATACATGCGTTCGTTTCCTTTCTATGCTATCATAATATCAAGAAAACATATGTATGTCAAATTACAGATTTTTATAAATCTGCATGAAAAAAGGCCTAAAAATGAAAATTTGGTTGCAGAATTATAAAAATCTGTTGGAAATTGTAGCAGATTTTTATAAATTTGTTTTTTTTAAATTTTTTCAAAAAAAAATTCCTAAGGGAATTATTCTTTAACTTCACTAACTATATATAAGTTCAAATTTAATTTTTTATCAGAAACATCGCCATCAAATGTATCCTCATCAAGCCATACTCGGAGATACTGAGTTGAACCAGAAGCCTTAGCAGCTAAATCTCCAGACTTAATTTTATAATATGTTACACCATTTTCTGTAAATTTATCAGCAATAGAATTTAAGACTACAGCGGTTGAACCTTTAGTGGCATCACCATCATAAGATATTTTAACTTTACTTAAATCCATGGTGTTGGTACTATCAGCATATATATATATTGAATAAGTAGCTGGTAAATTACTATCAGTATTTTTTACAGTATAACTTACAGGACTTGATGCTAAACCAATTTCGTTACTTGTTGGTTCAGTAATGCCTAGAGCACTAACGCCAGCAACAGTCAATCTCAAAGTACCTGCGGTAATTACTTGATTATCTTTACTAGCTTTGACATCAAAAAATACGGCATAACTAACACCTATTGCTGCGACTGCAACTAAAACAACGGCTATTGCAATTACAGTAGTTTGCTTTTTGATAATATCCTTTATTTTCATATGCTTTCACCATATTATAATAATACCAAATAGACTTATAAAAAACAAGTCCATTTTTCAACTTTTTTAAAAAATGGACTTTTCTTCAAAAACGTAATCATATTTTATATTGTTTTCACTGAATTTTAGCGTTATTTCATAAATTTCGTAGCTAGCAGTGATATAATCATTTAAAATTGTATATATGCATTTGTTTTTGTCTTTTTGATAATAAAAATTATCTAAATTATATTCTTTATTATTTATAATAATGCTTATTAATTTAAGACTATCTTGGACATCAAGCATGAGATAAACTATATAATTCTTATTAATATTATAGTCATTATTTATAGTTATAATATCTTTATTCTTATGTTCTATATTAAAATTTAGATTATAGCTATCTAAAGTTGTTATGTTTGCCTGACTTATAAGAGTGTCAAATCGTTGCCAAATGGGGATAGTACTAAGTACAAGAGTAATAACCACGACAATTTCAATCAAGCGGTATCGTATCAACTTGTCAATCAAAAAGCTCCCCCCTTTTTTGTTAGGTGTTATTATAGCACACCAAACTTTAGTTGTCAAAAGATTTTGGAGCTTTTTAAAAGACACTAATAAGTGCCTTATTTAACAACAATATTAACTATTTTTCCTTTAATAATTATAGTTTTAATTATCTCTTTTCCTTCTATATGTTTAGCGACATTTTCATTTTTAAAAGCTTTGTCTTTTATTTCCTCATTATTATCTGTTAAAAGTATAGTAACTTCTCCTCGAAGTTTACCATTTACTTGAACGCCAATTGTAATTTCGTCTTCAATAGTTTTAGCCTCATCATAGCATGGCCAAGACATTTCAGCTATTTTCTTATTAAACCCTAACTCTTCATTTAATTCTTCGGTTATATGAGGAGATATGGGATTTAAAAGCACTAATAAAGTTTGGTAATCTTTTTTAGTTATAGTTTTACTATCCTCAAAAGCATTAGTTAAAATCATTAAACTAGATACCGCGGTATTATATTTCATCGTCGCTAAATCATTAGTAACTTTTTTTATAGTTTTGTGAATAATATTTTCTAAATTAGGGGAATAATTATCACCATCATCTAAAGTTTTTTCTTTCAATCTAATAACACGATCTAAGAAACGACGACAACCTTTTAAGCCAAAATCAGACCAAGAAGCATCCTTTTCATAATCACCAATAAAGAGTTCATAACAACGAAGAGCATCTGCACCATACAAATTCACCATATCATCAGGATTGATAACATTACCTTTACTCTTACTCATTTTTTCGCCATTAGAACCTAAAATCATTCCATGAGCTACACGTTTCTTGAATGGCTCAGCGGTCGGAACTAATCCTTGGTCGTATAAAAATTGATGCCAGAAGCGAGCATAAAGCAAATGTCTTGCCGCATGTTCCATGCCACCATTGTAATAATCAACCATGCCCCAATATTTTAAAGCGTCAGCACCAACAAACTCTTTATCATTATGTGCATCCATATATCTTAACCAATACCAACTAGACCCAGCCCAGTTTGGCATTGTATCAGTCTCACGCGTAGCATGCCCACCACAATTTGGACAAATAGTATTTACCCAATCTGTGATGTTAGCAAGAGGAGACTCACCATTATCCGTTGGTTCATAATTGGCAACTGTAGGTAATAAGACTGGAAGCTCTTCCTCAGGAACAGGAACCCAACCACATTTCTCGCAATTTATCATAGGAATAGGTTCGCCCCAAAATCTTTGACGACTAAATATCCAATCTTGCAAGCGATAATTAACTTTCTTTTTACCAATGTGTTCTTTTTCTAAATACTCTATCATCTTTGCTATGGCTTTCTCTTTGTCTAGACCATTTAAAAATTCTGAGTTAATATGCTTTCCATCTTCGGTATAGGCTTCTTGATTTATATCTCCACCTTCAATAACTGGTATTATTGCAATATTAAATTTCTTAGCAAAAGCAAAATCTCTTTCATCATGAGCTGGAACAGCCATAATTGCTCCTGTACCATAGCTTGCTAAAACATAATCACTTATCCAAATTTCTATTTCGCGATTATTAACAGGATTTATAGCTACAAGGCCAACTAATTTAACACCTGTTTTTTCCTTAGTAGCGTCCGTTCTTTCAATTTCTGTTTTTTCTTTTGCTAATTCCTGATATTTTAAGACTTCTTCATAATTGATAATTTTATCTTTATATTTTTCTAAGCAAGCATGCTCCGGAGATAAAACCATAAAAGTTGCACCATATAATGTATCTGGCCGCGTTGTAAAAACAGTTAAATAATCATTTGTATTCTTTACTTTAAAGTTAACTTCTGCACCAACACTTTTGCCTATCCAATTTATTTGAGCAAGTTTAACTTTTTCGGCAAATTCTGTATCTCTTAGACCATCTAAAAGACGGTCGGCATATTTGCTCATTTTAAGTATCCATTGCGATTTTAATTTTTTTGTTACAGGAGAGCCACATCTTTCGCAAACACCGCCAGCGGCATCTTCATTGGATAATCCTGTTTTACAATTTGGACACCAATTAATTTCTTTTAAAGCTTTATAAGCCATATCTTTTTTCACAAATTGTAAAAATTGCCACTGCGTCCATTTATAATATTCTGGGTCCGTAGTGGAAAATTCCCTACTCCAATCAAAAGACATACCAAGAGACTCTATTTGACTTTTAAATGTTTTAATGTTTTCTTTAACAGCATCTGCAGGATAAATATGATTTTTAATGGCATATTGTTCTGCTGGGGCACCAAAGGCATCCCACCCCATTGGAAACAAAACATTATATCCTTGAAGTCTTTTCATACGTGCCATAGCATCAAGCGCTGTGTAGCTTCTTACATGGCCCACATGAAGACCAGCGCCACTTGGATATGGAAACTCAACTAAAATATAGTACTTTTCTTTATTACTAACATTTTGAGCTTCAAAAAATTTATTTTCTTTCCAAATATTTTGCCATTTCTTTTCAATTTCTAATGTATTCATTTATTTCTTTCCTCCTCTTTTTTTAAGTGCCTTCCATATATTTCATATAAAGAATATATTAAACTAAATAATAAAACAAAAGCTATAAGCATCTGCCAAATCAGTTTAAAGGGAATTAAGATTATTACTGTAGATACGGCGGAAATTATAAAACTATTTATAAGCGAAATCCAAATTATAGCTCTTTCTTTATTAATTTTTTTATAATTTAATTTAAACTTAGCTACTAAATAATCTAATTCTCCAATACTTTTTATTTTCTTGGCTTTTCCCTTTGCACTTTTACCTTTATTATTAATTATTTTAAGTTTTCTTTTGGTTATAAAAAAATAATCAACACAAAATATTATTAAAAACAATATTAAAGAAAAATATAGGGATTGGTCATATTTCATGAATTTTCCTCCTCTAAATTAAAAAAAGATAGTACATCCTTAAGGGCGAAAAAATTCCGCGGTACCACCTTTATTTATATCTTTATAGCTTCTAAGGGAGCAATCCCACATACTCTAAAAAGCAAGTTCATAATCTTCTTATATTTGTTTTCACCAACCACAAATTCTCTTTAAAATAAGAATAATTACTAATACTCTTTTTTTCAACGTATTTATCATATTTTACTAAATTTTAAGAATTTATGCAAGACTTTAACTGCAATTTTCATCTTATAAAAAATTATTTTTTTAAACTTCTAGAAAATGCAGCACTATTACCTAAAATAGTATCAGATACTTTACTTAAATCTTTCCACTCTACATCTTCTAAGTCAGTATTTGCTTGCACAAGATAGTTTTTAAATACTTCTAAAGTTGTTTTTAAATCTTCATCTCTTACATAACAACTAAGGTCATCAAAACCACCTTCTAAAACATCAAATTCTAATTCTTCTGGTGCATTTTTAATAGAAGGGTGAGCATCAATATTATCACTAAAAATTACAATAGAATATCCTGAATTATCTCCTCTGCAGCTAAAGATTTTATATCATAAACACTAACCGTCCCATAAGTTACATCTCTTGGAACATTAGAAAAATATCTATCTATACAATCTTTTGTAGTTATTACAAATACGGCATGAGTTGTTAGCCCACCACAGTCAATTTCACTAGACCTAAATGGATTATAACCATATTATATATATTAATAATCTATTTAAATCCATAGCAAAAACAACATATTAATAAACTAAACTTAAGCTTTTCTAATAATTATAAATTTATTTGTTTTCTATATTTTTCTATTTCATTATAAATTTCTTTCCAATTATTTACTCTTACAATATCTCCACTATCTATTTCACTATTCATTTTTGTTGTCATTAATATTGATTTAATACCTGCGCAGGCTAATTCTTTACAAGTTTCATAACTATCACCTATAAATAAATCTAACTTTTGTTGTTTGACAAAATTTAATTTATCATTAATATGTAAATCAAAACTATCATATAAAATACCAAAACTTGATAAACAACTTTTTGTTATTGCCGCAGTATAGCATCCTTTAATATTCATTAATCTAGCTGTAACAAAATGAATAGTATCGCCATTTTTCTTTCAATTTTTTGATAACTTTATCGGCATCTGGTAACATTGTACATTCCTCTAATACATTTTTATAATATTTATTAAAAAAAGCAAATTTTGTTTCATCATTCCAACCATACAGAACTTTTAAATAATATCTATTTTTTATTAAACCAAAGCTATCTCTATTAGTAGGTATTCCTGATATTTCTTGTTCAAAAATATCTGCATACTTTAGCATTGATTTTACTGTTAAAAGAGTTGTATCATCTATATCAATTCCTATTCTCACTATTCTTTTATATCCTCCTTGATAAACTTATTTAAACGATAAAGCTCATTTCTTCAAAAATAAAACTTATAATTCTTATACTATCAAATTTATGAGCTATTTAACACTAAATTTCTGAAACATATTCAAGTAGTTTTATAAACATTTTAATAAATGTATTATCTAAACCTTTGCGACTTAGTTTCCTTATTTCAATACGTTTTTTATTAATGCTTACATTACTAAACATAATAGAGGCTATTTTTTCTTTTAAGTTCGTATTTATTTTAGCATCACTAATAATGGAATTTATGTCTTCATTTATTAATCTAACCGCATCAATTTCAATATCTTTACCCTTACAGTTAATAGTTAATTGGCTTGTAGTAGGAACATTTTTGGCTAAAACAATAAAGTCCGTATCCTCAGTGAAGCACTCAATTGGTATTTCATTACCGTTAATATAAGCAATAACATCTTCGGCTTCTCTTGTGTTTCGAAATCTTATTTTATAATCTCTAGTTGGCGGAATGATACCAGTTTTACCTTCAATTGGTCTAATTATTAAAGTATAGTTATTAGCTAAGTAATTATAGTCTATCGCTGTTATTATGTAGTAGCCTTCTTCATTAAGTCTTGATATGCCATCATCTTCATATAATTTATAAATATTGCTTCGACCAGGGAAAACGTGAATTTCCATACTCCTTGGTGGGTTTGTATCATTAATATTTTCTGGTAAGTCCGCAAGAGGAATTATAGCTCCACTTTTTGCAAATACGGGATAGTCTTCATCTTTATAAAAAGCAACATATCTCTTATTACCTGGAAACTTCTTTCCTGTTTTAAAATCATACCAAACACCTTTAGGTAAAAATATTTTTTCTACACATCTATTCATCGCTTCATCTTGCTTTTTGGTAATAGGTTTTATTAAAAGAGAACTACCAAAATAATATTCATTTTTATAAATTGGTTCATCATAAATTTCGGGATAGCTATAATATAAAGGCTGGACAATAGGAAGCCCTGTTTTATGATATTTATAGTTTTCAGTATATAAATAAGGAATTAAACGATGACGCATAATAGAGTATTCTTTAGCAATAGTATAAGTTTTAATATCCCATTCCCAAGGAGCACGTTTATAATAATGACCTCGCTCACAAGCAAAACGGAATATTGGGCTAAATGTTCCTAGTTCTACATATCTAATATATAATTCGGAATCTTCAATGCCACCTTTAAAGCCACCGATATCATGACTCCACCAAGAAACTCCTATATTACTAGCGCTAGAATTAAAAGATGGTAAATAATTTAATGTTTCAAAACTAACTGTCGTAGGTCCCGAATAATGAATACCATTTAAGTGTGAAGCAACTCCACTATTACGAGAAAAGAGCATAGGCCTAAAGCGGTTATCTTTGTAATAATTCATAAAATGATAGTGATTCAAAGCTTTTAAATTAGCTAAATCGTATTTGTAATCTAACCAGTAAAAATCAACACCTAAGCTATCCAATGGCTTTATCAAATGATTAAAATAGATATTAATAAAAGTTTTATCAAAAACATTAAAAGGAATATTATGGGTGTTAAGTAAACCTAATTCCAGGGCAATAGCTTTAAATTTTTCTTCATGTTCTCCAATTCCTTCAATCGGATCGATATTAAGCCCTAACCTTACCCCGCGTTCATGCAAATATGTCGTAAATTCAAAAGGGTTAGGAAAAAGCTCATTTGAAAAAGTGAATCCCGTTTTATGCTTAGTCAAATCCCTTTTATCTTTTAGATGCCAAAACTCATTTAATAATAAAACAGAAATAGGGATATGGTGACTATTAAAGGCTTTTAAAAGTTTTTTTGTGTCATTATAAGAATAAATAATATCTCTATTCCACCATATGCCTAAGGCATAACGAGGAATTAAAGGAGGATATCCCGTCAGAGTAAAATAATCTTTTAAACATAAACCAAAATCTCGCCGATATATAAAAAGATATGTATCTATTCTTTTAGCTGTTGGTTTAACTAAAAAACCATCTTCCATAAAAACTAAACTTTCAGAATCATCAAAAGAAGCAAAACCATCTGTTGAATATAAGCCTTTATTTAAAGGAACTTTAATTCCTTTATCCAAGGAAGTTTTAGTACCCCCAAAATTACGAGCTTCAGGATGAGAGAAATACCATATTTTATCACTGTTCATAAGTCCTACTTTTAAATTTTGATCGGGAGCATATTTAGGACCTACAAATGGTCTATTTTTGATATATTGCAAAACAAAATATTTTGTTTGAATAACAAGAGTTTTATCATTTTCTTCTACCTGAAATTCAGGCACAGAAAAATTACGGAATCTGGCAAATTCTGTCGGATGGTCAAAAAACACGCCATTTTGGTCATACTCAAAGCGAATTAATCTTTCACTTAAAATTGTGATACGATATTTATCTCCTTTAAAGATAGCTTCATTTTTACTAATGGCGTTTTGATAGTCAATTTTAAAATGTGCATCAATATTAGCCACACTACCTACTCCCTTATTATGTATTAATAATACCACAATTAAAAAAACAAAACAATAATTAATGTTTTATTTTATTAGTTACTGGTTATAAATAGTAAATTTTAGCGTACTTATTTAAATAAATCAATTAATATCTTTACCAGTATCGTTCAAAGAAATAAATATTTAAATCTAATTCTTTATATAAAATACCACATTTTTCGTTTTTTACTCCGTATTCATCTGTAATTGAGCATGTATTTTTCTCAGTATAAATAAAATCAGCGACTAGGAAACTAATCAATAAAATTAAAACGCCTATTAAAACATCTCGCATAATACCACCCACCAAAAATAATTATAACATAAATGGTTTTGTAATTCTTTAAAATTTGTTACTATTTTCGTATTTGTTTTTAAATTACCATAATTTACCATGATAATATTACCTAGAGGTCGAGAGTTATGGAAAAATTAGATAGAAGTTTAGCAATTCAAGAGGATAAAGCAAGAAAAATTAGAATTAGTCTTAATTTGACACAAAAACAGTTTGGAGAAATTTTAGGAATTTCTAAAAGTTATGTTTCAGACATTGAAAATGGATATACAGGATTATCTATTGAGCATATAAATACTATTTGTAATTTTGCCGATGTTAGTTTTGATTATCTGTTTGGCTTTTGTGATACTCCTAATAAAAATATAATTAAAATAGAGAAAATCAACTTAAAATTAATAGGAGATAACTTAAAAACTATTAGAAAAGAATTAAAATATACCCAAAATAAACTAGCTTTAAAATTAAATATATGCCGACCTTTAGTAACTCACTATGAAAAAGGAACTAGAACTATTAGGACAGCAGATTTAAAACAAATATGCGAGATATCTGGTTATAGTGCTGATTGGATTGTGGGTAAATCACTTAAGTGTATCAAAAGAAAAGGGATTAAAAAGATTAAACCTAAAGAAATAAAAGACCTAATTACAGCTTAAAAAGCACTGTTATAATTTTATTATATTTTTAATTTTAGCAAATCCCCATTTGTTAATTTTTTACGATATATCACAATTTTTTATAAGTTTTTCCATTATTTTAAGATACAGCTAATATAAAACATATATTACTTAAACATTATAAAAGATGCCTAATCTTTGGCATCTCCGATAATTTGCAATAGATGTAAGAATATGTTTATAAAATCTAAATATAATTCGAATGCTCCATTAATAGCTGCAACATCATTATCTACTCCATTTGCTGATAATTCTTTAACATGTTGAACGTCATAAGCAGTAAAACCAACAAATATTAATAAAGCAATAATCGATATTATTAAATCAAATGTATCATTGTTTAAGAATATATTAACTATTATACATACGACAACAGCGACTAAGCCCATTAACAAAAAGGTACTTAAACGACTTAAGTCTAATTCGGTAAAATAACCGATAGCCCCAAATATAGCAAAGACTAAAGCTGCGATTAAAAACACATACATGACAGAACTAATTTCAAAACCAATAAAAACACTTGAGAATGTCAGACCACTTACAAATGAATATAATAAGAAACATATTTTAGCACTGGTTGGACTCATTTTATGAACGCGGCTTGAAAAAAATATTACAAGTCCTAATTCAAGTATTAATAATACATAAAATAAGGGACTAGCAAATACAGCTTCAATCATATTTCCATTAATAGATACAATATATCCAGTAATGAATGTAACGATTAGACCAATAAACATCCATAAAAATGTTTTAGGTAATAATTTATTCATTTTATCCTCCTTTTATGATTATATTATAGCATATTATTAATATGTCGTAAACTACACAATTTATGATTATGTTTTTTATTCTTTAGATTTAAGTTTTATTTTTTCATATTCAGAATTGATGAATTTATAAATAAGTATGATAATAATTAATTCCATAATTTCTAAAACAAGTGTTGTTGGAAAATATTTTAAGAATGGTAATAATTCTGTAATAAAAGGCGGTATCCCATCAGAGAAAAAATAATTAGTATTAAAATAATAATTAAAAATACTCATAACTAGATACAAAAAGTTTAAAATAATAATTAATTTGCTTATATCTTTTTTATTTATTTTTTTAGGATACATATAAAAGGTAAAAAAACTGGCAATAACTAGAAAATGATGAGAAATTAAATATAAATAAAAGTTAAAGGACTCCCATATACTTGGAACATCAAAAAAAATTATAGCTGGAATAGGACCTAAAAAAGAAAGAAAATAAATATATTTGTAAAGATTATTTTTCCGAAACAATATGACGTACACATAAAAATAATTGGCAATATAACACAAATGAAAAGGCAGCATAGTTTTGTAATCAAAATTATGATATAAAAATTGTGACAGATAAAGAATTAGCATATTGCTTAAAAGAATAAAAGCAACTATTTTAGTAAGATTATTTTTGAGATTTAAGTTTAAATTATAAATTTTTTCCCTATTTAAATAAATAATTAAGCAACAAAAAACGACAAAAGCCATTAAAAAAATATGAGTTTTGCCAAATAATTTGAAAGGAATAGTAATAACTTCATCAATAAAAAATTCTTTTAGCATCATACTCTAAATATATGACTCGCTAAAAGAATTATTAATTAAACATTAAAACGAAAATAAACTATGTCGCCATCTTGCATTAAATAGTCTTTACCTTCTAGCCGAAGACGACCTGCCTCTTTTACTTTAAGCTCACTACCATATTCTTTTAAATCATTAAAACTGGTAACTTCCGCTTTAATAAAACCACGTTCAATATCGCTATGAATAAGACCAGCGCAAGATTTAGCATTCATGCCAACTTTAAATGTCCAAGCCCGACATTCATCAGGACCGGTTGTAAAAAATGTAGCAAGTCCTAAGAGATTATAAGTAGCAAATATTAGACGGTCTAGTCCACTACTTTTAATACCTAATTCTTGCAAAAATACTAATTTATCTTCATCAGTCAACTCCGATAATTCCGATTCCATTTTGGCACACATAATAATGACGCCACTGCTTCCTTTTTCAGCATATTCTTTAACCATTTTAGTGTAATTATTATCACCAATTATTAAGTCATCTTCTAAAACATTCGCCGCATATATGAGAGGCTTTAAAGTGATAAAATTAAAGGGCTTTAAAATTAAAAGTTCCTCTTCACTAAACGATACTTGACGCAAGGGAATGTTTTTTTCTAGGTTCTTTTTTGCTGTAGTTAAGGCATTAACTTCTAAAACTGCTTCTTTATCTTTCGTCGTTTCAGCTTTTTTGATAATTTTATTTAAACGATTCTCGATTATTTCTAAATCAGACAAAATAAGTTCAACATTAATAATTTCAATATCTCGAATTGGGTCCGTTTTACCCTCAACATGAGTAATATTTTCATCATCAAAACATCTTACTACTTCAACAATAGCATCAACTTCTCTAATATGACTTAAAAATTTATTTCCTAGTCCCTCTCCATGTGATGCTCCTTTTACTAACCCGGCAATATCTGTAAACTCAAAAGTAGTAGGTACTAAGCTTTTGGGTAAATATAAATTATTTAAATAAGCTAAACGCTCATCAGGTACCGTAACCATACCGACATTAGGATCAATAGTTGCAAATGGATAGTTCGCTGCTAGGATGTTTTTTTTAGTTATAGCATTAAAAAGAGTAGACTTACCTACATTGGGTAGTCCGACAATTCCTGCTTTTAAACTCATATTTTATCACTCCGTTTTCTTTTTTAAATTATATCATATAAATTGCTATTAAAACTAGCTTTTATCAAAATTTCTTAGAAATAAACTTTTTTCTATTTTTAAAAAAATTGCATTTTTACAAATTTTAATAAATTATTTTAGCAGAAATATAAGAATCTGCACTAAATTCTTACAGATTTTATGAAATTGTCTTAGCAGATTTTGTTAAATCTGTTCTTTGACTTTCTTTTTTCTTTTGTTATGATGGCCATACAATTGCAAAAATTTTATTTATGAAAAGGACTTTATAACAAAATTTGAAAAAAGAAAAAAAGTTTTTAAAAGATAATATCGCCAGTATTATTTTTACTTCTAGAGATTGTATAGAGTATGTCGAAAGAGTAGTTAGTGCTGCTCTTGGTATAGATAAAAAAGAATTTGAAGGTAATCTTACTCTACTCACTCCAAGAATATCGGAAAATATTAATATTAAAGGTAGTAATACTGATGCAGTGTATGAAAGTGATAAATTTATTATTAATATTGAAGTTAATTATAATATAACTAAAGAAAGTAAAATGAAGAACTTAAGATATGTATGAGAGTTTTACTTAAACAAACAAAACCTAATGAAGAAATTAATTTAAAACCTATTATTCAGATAAATATTAATAACTATGATATCTTTGATAAGAAAGAATTTATATATCAAAGTTTTATAATGGAAAGTAAGTATCATTTAAAAGGGATGATACCATATCAATAATTGATATAAATGTAGATTTATTAAGTGAAATAGATTATACTAATATCAAGGGAGAGAAAGATAGTTTAGTGAGTTATTTAAACTATATAGTAGTGATAAAGTAATGAAGAAAGTAGAAGATAAGATGAGTGCATTAAGTGAGAATTTTATAGATGGGTTATACTGGCATGGAAAAAGGTGCTGAAACTAAGACTATAGAAATAGTTAAAGCAATGATTAAAGAAAATATTTCATTTGACATTTACTAACATAGCTCTAGAAGAAATAAATACAATCAAAAAAGAATTAGATGGAAATAAATAACCATCTAATTTTTACTTATAATAACTTAAAATATTTAAAACTACCGATTTTACTTTAAATATTTACAACCCCATGTATACCAATAGGTAGTCCGATAATAAACCATACTATTAATAAGGCTAAAAGAATTATACCGACAATGATGCTATAGGGAAGTTGATACCTTAAAGTTTTAAATAAATTGATGGGGTTTTCGTCTTGATTGTATTTATCTAAGTATGCCAAATATATTACATAATAGGCCATAAGCGGCGTTAAGCCCATCGTTACACTTTCACCAAAGCGGAAAACAACTTGCGTAAACTCTGGAGATAAACCAGCATCCATTAAGGCAGGAACAGCAATTCCTGCTAGGATACCCCATTTTAAAGTGGAATTAGGAAGAAAAATTGTTGATATAGCACTTATTACAAATAATATAATAATAAGTGGCAAAGCTCCTAAAGACTTAATCGTTAAAATATTAGCTAATCCGGCAGTTATTACATTACCTAAATTAGTTTTCTTAAATATACTAATCAGAATAGAAGCGATAAATATTAAGACAATTGTTTTACCTATACCATCAATACTATGACCTAAATCATCACATAAATCTTTGTTATTTTTAATTGTTTTAGCACCAATTCCATAAAATAAACCAAGAATTAAGAAAAACATTGTGATAATAAAGACAAATCCATTGCTGAAGAATGAGTCAGCACTAAATAATTTGTCAATATAGAGAACTTGACTATTATCGAGGAAAGCACCTGCTAAAGGTAACTTAATTGGTAAAATACAGTAAATAAAGAACAATAAATATAATAGACCAGCACTACCAGCTAGAATTAAGCCTCTTAGCTCTTTATTTGTTATTGTAAAATCTTCTTCCATGGTGCTTTCAGGAAATTCATATTTAGGTAAGCGAGGAGCAATATAGTTTTCAGTTATAATAGTAATAGCTATAGATAATAAAATAATGGCTACTGTCATAATTAATATAAAAGCTAGTGTACCAATTCCGTAATTTGGACTAATCATATGTGCTCCTAAAATGGTGCTATTTATCAATGCTGAATCAACACTGGTTAGTAAAACACTTAGCCCTGTGCCCGCACTTAGAGCAGCATAAGAACTGATAATACCGATATAAGGATTTCGCTTGCCATATATAAAAATGAGTGCACTAAGTGGTATCATTATAACATACGGAAGATTACCCATTATACTTGATAATAAACATATTAAAACAATAGTGAATGTTACTGTTTTCTTCTTAGCTTTCTTGGTTAATAAAGTAACAGATGTTTTTAAAAACCCGCTTTTTTCCATAACCCCTATTCCAATTAAAGTTATGATTAAACTTGATAAAGGAATGAAAGAAACAAAATTAGACACAGTAGTGGAAAAGATATATTTTAGACCCGCAAGGCTAAAAAGAGACTCAACTGTTGCAAGGCCTTCAGTATATTCTAATGTAACATCATTAGCAATAGTATTATAATTGATTTGAACTCCTAATAGAGCTAGAAATCCACTTATAACAATAGTAATAACTATTAATACTAACAAGGTCATAATAGGGTCTAAAGTAAAACGTTTTTTAAGACGATTTTTTTTCATTATTTGACTCCTTTACTTTTTTTAGTTTTCTAATAAATTCCATGCGATCAAGCATAACTTCACGACCGCAATTAAGGCATTTTATTTTAATATCAACGCCATCTCTTATAATATTCCATTCATTTTCACCACAAGCATGTTTTTTTTTCATAATAACAATATCATTTATCTTAAATGTTTTTTCCATGATGCACCTCTATTTGTTCATAAGGAATTTTAATATTTTCTTTTTCATATGCTAGTTTTATTCTTTTTAACATTTCTCTTTTAATGCTATATCTATTTGTTTGGTCACAATGAACATTTAAAAGATATGTAATAGCTGATGTTCCAAGTTCGGATATTCCTAAATATTCACTATCCGAAAAAATTAAATTTTCTTTTATAGCTTCTTTTAGTACTTGATTTAATATTTTTTCAACTTTAGTTGTTTCTTCTTCGTAAGCTGTCGGAATTTCAAGCATTAAATTAGCTTTCTTTTGAGAAGAATTAATTAAAGTATCAATATTACGATTAGCAATGATTAATACTTCACCACTTGCTTTTTTTATTTTAGTAGTTCTAAGCCCTAATTCAATTACTTCTCCTGTAAAATCTTCATAGGTTACAATATCCCCTACTGCTAAATAATTTTCTAGTATTAGAGATACTCCACTAATTATATCTTTGACAGTATCTTGAAGAGCTAAACCTAAAACTACTCCAACAGCTCCAATACTTGCAACTAAACTTCTTGTATTTACACCATAGAAGTCTAAAATAATTAAAAAAGAAATGATTATTGTAATATATCTAAAAAAACTTTGAAATAATTTAACAATAGTTGTTCTTCTTTTTACTTCATAGGCGGACTCACTAGTAATTAAAATACGCGATATAATGCCATTGAAAATTTTAATTAAGATATAAGCAGTAAGAATTACCATAATACTACCAAATATTTTTTTAGTCATAAAAATATCAAATATTTTTTCGATGGTACTCATTTTTAATCACCTTCGACATAGATATTTAGTTCTTCTAATATTTTTGTAAGTTGCTCATCATCTTTATAAGGTATTTCAATTTTTTTATTATTGATTTTAACTTTAACGCCTAATTTTTCGCGACACAAATTTTCATAAATGCTGTATTTTATATCAAAAGTAGAATTACGAGAAATATTATGCTTTTTAGGAAGTCCAGCCATACTAATGATACGCTCTGTATCACGAACGCTTAAGCCTTCTCTTACGATCCTTAGGGCTAATTCATTTATTTTATTTTCATCTTCCAGTTTACTTAAAGCTCTTGCATGCCCCATGGATAAATCTTTTGATTCAACAAGTTTAATAGTTGTATCAGGTAGATTTAAAAGGCCTAGCATATTTGTAATATAGCTACGGCTTTTTGAAAATTTATGGGCTAGTTCTTCTTGAGTTATATTATTAATCTTTAAAATATTTTCATAAGCTTTAGCTTCTTCAATAGGATTTAGGTTTTCCCTTTCAATATTTTCAATTAGGGCTATTTCCATCATTTCCACATCATTAAATTCTTTGATGATGGCAGGAATAGTTTTAAGGCCAGCAAGACGTGCCGCACGTGTTCTTCGCTCACCAGCGACTAATTCATAACCTTTAATACTTTTTTTAACTATAATAGGCTGAATAACACCATGTTCTTTAATAGAGTTAGCAAGTTCTTCTAAAGATGAGCTATCAAAAATTACACGTGGTTGATAAGGATTACTTCTAATCTCATCAAGAGGTATTTCAATAATTCCACCATTAGATGTTCCTTCATCAATTATTTCGCGTTCAAAATTATCAAAATTAATAACTTCATTAGAAAATAATTGTTCTAGACCTTTCCCTAAAGCTTTTTTCCGATTAGTTTCCGTCACGAGATATCACTTCCTTTGCTAAGTTAGCGTAAGCTATTGTAGCTTTACTTTTAGGATCATATTCATTTATAGGTTTACCATGGCTTGGAGCCTCGACTAATCTTACAAGACGAGGGATTATGGTATTAAACACTTTATCTTTAAAATATTTTCTTACTTCTTCTATAACTTCAAGGCCAATTATAGTACGACCATCAAGCATAGTTAATAAAACTCCTTCGATTCTAAGAGTTGGGTTCATACTAGATTGTACCATAATAATGGAATTTAAAAGTTGCGTTATTCCTTCAAGAGCAAAAAATTCACATTGAACTGGTATAATAACAGAGTCACTAGCAACAAGAGCGTTCATAGTTGCTAGCCCTAAAGCTGGTTGGCAATCAATTATAATATAATCATATACTTCACGTATTTCCGCAAGAGCAATTCTTAACTGTTCGTTTTGATGAAATTCTTGGTCTTCAAGCATTTTTTTGACGAATTCTACATCGACACCAGCTAAATTAATGGTGGATGGCAAGATAGATAAATTTTTAAATTTAGTTTTTTTAATAGCTTCTTTGATACTGCAAACACCGGCCATAACTTCATATACATCATGGTCATAATCCCCATTAGAAAAACCAAGACCAGTAGTAGCGTTTCTTTGAGGGTCAAGATCAATTAAAAGAGTTTTCTTACCCTCTACTCCTAAAGCCGCAGCTAAATTTATGCTAGTAGTAGTTTTACCTACGCCACCTTTTTGATTAACTAATGCGATTACTTTTGCCATTTATGCTACACCTCTTTATAATTATTAGACAACTAGAAATATTTTAACATATTATTCTTATTTTGTCTTTAACTTTTAACTTAAATTTAAATTTTTATTTAATTCCCTTATTTAGCCCTATTATTTCAGATAATTCCAAAAAACTTATTATTTATTAACACCAAAAACTACACTCATCTAAAGTCTTACGAGGACGGGGACTAGGATTTTTCTCGCTAAATCCTAGAGCTATAGCAGAGACAATATCTTGACTTGTATTAAACATCTTTTGTAATTCCAAATTAATTTCTAAAATATAGCCTATCCAAAGACTAGCTACACCTAAATCTGTCGCTTTTAAAAGCATATTTTCGATACATGCCCCAACGCTTAGAGTATCCATAATTTTATCTTCTATTTTTGAGGTTACTAAAATAAGCACACTACATTCTCTAATTACATTGCAAGTTTTTATAGTATAATCGCCAGAGGTTCTAGCAAGCAATCTTGCAATCTCTTCTTTTTTTGCTTGATTTTCAATAATATAAAAATTCCAAGGTTGTCTGTTATGGGCTGAAGGAGATAAAATACCACATTGTAAAATCTCTTTAATATTACTTTTAGCTATTTGTTTAGAATTAAAGTGTCTATTACTTCTTCTTGTTTCGATAGCTTCTGTTAATTCCATATAATCACCTACTCATTACATTGTTCTTTCTTATTTAAAAGAAATATAGTTTTTTTAAAAGTCTAATTTAAGGTAACCTCTAAATGAGGGCTTTCCTTTTCAATTATTGAAACACTGAAATCTTTATCATTTACTTTAAATTTTGAAATACTCCCGACTTGTTTATTTAATATTGCTCGAGCCAAAGGAGAATTTATGGAGATATCATCAATCCCATCTATTGCGTCTTCTATTCCTAGTGAAAAGACTAAGCGAACTACTCTTTCTTCGTAAATATTAGCTCCCGATAACACTATTTTTACGATATCATTAATAGAAACGCTAGATGTATTAGATGACATATCTTCTTTTGATATTAACGTTGAGATTGACCGAATATATTTTAATTCTCTTAATACTGATTGCAAAAAACTAATTCTATTAATATCATGAACAGGGTCTAATGAACCATGAATATTGCCGCTTCCGGGGTTGATATGAGTTTTCATTTCTGCTTTTAGTTCATGAGATATTGAAGCAATTTGAGTATTTAGGGCATTAAAACCCGCAGCATCTATTAATAAATTATTCATACTTATGATCTTCTTTCTGTTTTAATTTTATCTATTTATTATAGTTTAGTCAATCTTTAGTTTTTAAAATTTTTTAAATTATTTATTATTTGGCATTTGGCCATTTAGAATTGTGTTCTACTACTTCCCATTTAACTTCTTTTTTTAAAAAGGCTTTTAGGGCACAAGGAATATAAGTTAAGAAAAAAAGAGGACTAAATAAGATAGTTTTTAAACGAATATGAGAATTTATATTTATTTTTTCTTTATCTTTTAAAATTACATACATAGTTAAAGCAGCAAATAAAATATAGGCAAGGAAAAAAATTAAAACTATTTTTAATATACTATAAAGCACTAAAGTATTTTTAATATCCCAAACTTTTATAATTGTGATTATTTGCTGTAAAATATAAAATAATGCGCCAATAATCATCATTATGTAAGGTTTCATACCCGTTATTTCAGTAATTAAAGAGCCAAAATTGGGATTATTTAAAACTTTCTTCTTAAAAGTAGGAATATATTTCTTACGACAATCAAAATATCCTTTAATCCATCTTATCCGCTGGTTTACCGTGTTTTTATAAATAGTTGGCTGCTCATCATAAAAAATAGCATTAGGATTATATACACTTGTTAAATTATGGACTATAGAATATAGTGTTAATTCATAATCTTCGGTTAGAGAATGAAAAGGAAAGCTTCGCCATTTTTTAATGAGATGACCAGCGATAAAAAGTCCTGTTCCGGAAAGCGTAATATTTCGAGACTGGCGGCTCTTAGTAAGATTGCCACTAGTATTTAAAAAAGCAAAAGTTATACCTGAGCAAGCGGCAATAACTGAGGCATTCCCATTTTTTAAATTACGGTATCCTGATGCAATATCATAACCGTCTAAATAAGATTTTTCCATATTTTTTAAAAAATCTTTATCCAATATGTTATCTGCATCAAATATGAAATAAGCATCATAATAAATGTCTTTTTGCACTAAATCAGTAATCAATTCATCTAAAGCATAGCCTTTGCTTTTTAACTTTAGCTTTTTTCTAATAAAAACTTGCGCATTATACTTATGAGCTATTTGGGTAGTTGGGTCAGCCGCACTTTCAACAATAATATAACAATCATTCATATTTACTTTCTTGGTTTGATTTTTAATACTTATTAAAAGATCTTCGATTACTTTATATTCATTTCGAGCAGGAATAATTATGCAAAAAGAATCTAAACTTTGACGTTTTTTATTTGGAAAATTACGATTAAATCTCGCTAAATATAACGGAATAGAAAGCCAGATAACACCGATTATAATTAGCATTACACCTATTACTTCAAACATGAGTCTCACCTACTTACAAACTTCATGTTAGGATATTTTTTCTTTAAAAATTCATCAGGATATACTTTATCATAAAATTCTCCAATAATTGTAAAGGGCTTAAACCCATTATTTCGTAAAGTTTGACGAGCAAGAGCAGTCCAAGATATAACCATATTAAAAGTCATAAATATAACCAATACTTTTACTAATAAATCTCCAAACCTCTTAGGTATTTTTTCAATAACCTTTGATAAATAAGGATAAATATAATGAATTAGCACCATAACAGCTATACCCCAAAATAACATATACAAAACTGTGGTACGGCCATTAATATTTAGAGGCCGGCCAGTATAATCCCAAGATGCTACACCCAAGAGTATCTCCATAATATAACTTATTATATATTCAATGAAGCCACCCAATAAAGCACCATATAAAAATGTTTTAGCAGGATGCCTTTTCGTACGCCCTAAGAATGTAATTAAAAAAACAATTGCAGCACCATAAAGAGGATTAAAAGGACCATATATTACACCACGTCTTGTTTCCCAAAGCCAAGTGCCATAAAGATAGCGATGTTTAATAAAACCAATTATCTCTTCATAAATAACACCTAAAAAACTTCCTAAAACAAATATTAAATACATTTTTTTAAATGACATACCTTTAGTAAAAGGCTCTTTATCACTAAAAATCCAATTTTTAATTTTTTTTATCATACTACACATATCCTAAGTTTATTATAACAACAATTATTTTAAATGAAAAGTAATTTTGTTGTTTATTACAAATTTAAAATATTAATATCTATTTTGGTTTTTAACTTTTTCTATTTTTATAGTATAACCAATAGGACCAAGAATTTTTAGCAAATTTAAAATACTTGGCGAATGCATTCCAGCTTCAATACGAGCAATTTTTTCCCTAGAAACACCTGAATATTTAGAGAATAATTCTTGAGTTAAATTGTTTTCTTTCCGAAAACGAATAAATTCTTTAATAAATATTTCGTTTAATTCTAGAGGGTTATAACTAGCATCAATATAGTTTATATTGTAATCCATGTAAACCACCTGTATCTATTGTATCATATTTGATACTTATATACTATATTTTTGTTGCAATTTTAGAAAATATATAATATAGTTGATTTATGAATTGAGGAAAATTTTATGATCAAACATATTTATGATAGTCCAATTACGGATGATGAAATATTAAATGCCGCTAAAGAAGCGTTTCAAGAAGGAAAAATCAGCTATGATGATTATCTAAGTGTGATAGAAGAACTACATGCTAAACCTACTTTTGATGGAAAGCTCAAAACTGAGGAACTAAAAAGATTACAAGAAGCTTTATTCACAGAAAAGCAAATAAGAGAAATTGAACACTTTGTACTAGAAAACAAAAATGTTCTTAGCGGCTTTCAAGATTTAGTGGGGGATGATTTAATTCCATCCAAACAGTTTTTATTTAATATAAAACATATTGGAAAATTGCTTAATGAGGACCCTAATAAAACACTTAGTAAATTAGGAATAACTTTAAGAGGCTTAACTACAGCAAGATTAGTTAAAGCTTTAGCCGAAAATTTTATGACTTCTAAACAAATATTTGAAAATAGAAACGAATTAAAAAAAGAGCCTAAAGATACTACCCCTGCTGTTCCTGACAAAGGAATAATATTGCCAAAAGAACCAGTTATCTGGGCAATGAACCATCATTTTAAAGATGATGCTCTTGCTTCCGTTAGAGCAGCTCAAAGACCTGTTACTTTAATGTTTGGTAGTATCCCACTATATTTTAATACAACAGATGGCTTACTTACTTTCTTAATTGGCGCTATTTTAATAAATAGAAAATCCGAAGCAAGTAGAAAAGCCACTGTTCCTAAAGCAGTAAGAGCATTAAATTTAGGCTCAGACTTACTTTGGTGTGCAGAGGGTGTTCATGATAAATCAGCTAATCAACTAATATTAGAATTATATAATGGTTTATATAGAGCAGCAAATGAAACTGGAGCTAAAGCAGTTCCAATAATCCATTATATTTTTGACCCAACACAAAAAATTATACCTCATGAATTAAATCCTATCCATACAGTTGTTGACGATCCTATAGATTTAACAAAATTTAGTGAAAAAGCTGGTATGGATTATTTAAGAGATGTGTTAGCTACTTGGTATCAATTAATGGCAAATAAATATGGTGATACTACTAAAGAACAATTAAGAAAATACTACGAAGAGCGAGCTAAAGCTTATGGCATCAGTGAAGAAAGCTTAAAAGAAAGGCCTTTAACTTCTCAAGAGATTGGTGATTTATACGGGCTAGACTATCAATCTACAGTTACCGGATACGATAGTACTATCGAAGCTCATGGTGATTATCGTTCTAAAGCATATACAAGACCAGAAGAAGCTTTTGCAGCTATTCAAAATCTTAAGCGCCCTGAACAATTTCAAGATGTATTATATGCAAAAGAACTTGTTAGAACAAGAAAAATGGAAGATTTCCAAAGAAGATATTAAACGCGATTTAGCGTTTCAGACTGTTGACAAAGTAAATTTTGTTAATAGTCTTTTTATTTTTATAATTA
>CAOKNI010000015.1 GCA_948470005.1 uncultured Mycoplasmatota bacterium | reverse complement strand
ATTAGTAAATTCTCTAATATCATTAAAACGAGTGTTTACTATTTTAATTAACAACTTTGAATTTTATACTACAGTAAAATAAAAAATTCTTTACTTTTAGTTTCATTTATATTATTAATTTAGCGAGACACTTTATTAGTGCTTGCCACAATGTGGAGCGCCACCTTTTAAAGGTTGGTGTTTTTTTCATGTCCGATTTCAATTACCCCCTGAATATAGATATTGCTACCTATAGATAATTAGTAAAATGATTATCACGATAAGTAATAAGATTAATAAGTCTTTTTTCTCATCATGGCCACCTCCATATAATAATATAAAAGTGGCAAACATCAAATATTGCATCTCGCACAACCAAAATAACAAAATATTTGTGATTATGCAAATTACAGATTTTTAAAAATCTGCTGTCGAATTTTGCAAAAAAGCTTAAAAAATTTGCAGATTTTGGAAAATCCATTTATTTTTACGACAGATTTAGTAAAATCTGCTTTTTTTCATAAATTTGCAATTTTACACAGATTTTACGTTTATAACTATTTTTTACTATTTTCTTCACTTATTAATTCATTTAAAAATACTATTTCTAGGCCTTTATAATTAACTTCACGAAGTAACATTTTAACATCTTGCACTTTTGCACTTTTACTAACCAAAATAATACTTCCATTATCTATTTCTTTTTTAACATCTAAAAAATTATTACTTGTAAGTGTTATATCTGGACTAACCAAATAATTTTTATGCTTCCTACAAACTTTAATATTATCTTCATTAACGACACAAATATTTTTATTTTCTTTATTTAAATTAAGAGTATTTTCAAGAGACTTAAAGCCCTCTACTTCATTATTAATAACTAAAAATCCACTATTTCTTTTATAAGTATCTAATTTAAATAACATAGCTGCTTTTAAATTATTAGTACTAAAATAAGTCGAAACTTCGTTTTCTGCTTCTAAAATAAACGCAACTTGTTTTAGCTTACGATTACCTCTTTTTATTATTTTATCTTTATGATTATCAATGGATACATCAGGCTTTTTTTGGTCAAATACTAAAAAATAATTATTAAACTTATCTAATTCCTGCATACTTAAAAAAGACTCTTTAGCATTTACTACTAATCCATTAATCCCCGGAGTAATAAAGTCTCCTTCAATAATAGCATTTACACTAGCCACATTATAATTTTCAGCTTCTTTTTTTATCGTTATCATTAAAGGGTTCTTATTAAGTACTATCGCGGCAATTTTATCTGTATAATAAAAACTAAAAACCATTATTAAAGCTAAACCAAAATATTCAAAATATTTTTTCACAAAGAATCACCTAAAAAATATATATGCAAAAAAAAATTAGCTAAAACTTATTTTAACCAATTTCTTTTTTTATTAAGTCTGCTCCTCTTTTAGGGTCGTGTAGTAAAATATCGTATACTAACTTGTTTTTCTTTAATTCTTCAATAAAAATAACTTCTTCACGAGTCATAGATACGTATAACTCTTTATTATCTTTATCAACAGTTTTAACAAAGAAATCTGACCCTAAAAGATAATCAGCACTAACTCCAAAAACGTGAATCATTTCAATCACTGCTTCTAAAGTGGGATTGCGTGTTTCTTTTTCATAACAGCATATCGCTGATTTTCCTACACCTATCAATTCCCCTAATTCTGTTTGTGTTAAACCTCTCTCTTTTCTAACCTCTCTTAGCCTACTTCCGTTTAACATCCCATCACCCTCGTTCTTAACAGATTATAACTTTAGTTGCAACTTATTTGTAATTTTTTCACCTATGGTAAAAATTGCCAACTCATTTTTATTAATTATGAGCTATATTAAGTATTTTTTCACGCTTTTTTAGGCAATGAAGAAATAAACGTAACTTTATCAACAATAACTTCTAAAATATGTTTTTTCTCATTTTCACCATTTTCATAAACTCTTGATTGTAATCTTCCTTTGATGCCAACTACATCACCTTTATGACAATAGTCTTTTGTTGCACTAGCAATACCATTCCATAAAACACAACGAATAAAATCGGCTTCATAAATGCCATCACTATTGCGATAATCTCTTGATATTGCTACATTAATAACTGTTCTTAAAGCTCCGTCACTACTTTCTTTTACTTCTGGTTCTGCGGTAAGTCTACCTACTAACGTCACATTATTCATAGTTTTTCTCCTTTCCAAGGAGCAATATAACATGTTTAAAATAGTAAGTCAAAAGATAGATTTTTGCATTTCTGCTTAGCAGATTTTTATATATCTGTCACATTTTTAAGCAGATTTTATTAAATTATCTTAGCAGATTTATAAAAATTAGTAAAAATTAAAAATTTTTTAATAATCGATTAAGTTCTACTGAATATTCCATAGGTAGTTCATGTTTAAAATCTTTAATAAAGCCCATTACTAAAAGTTCTTTAGCAAGTTCTTCACTTAATCCTTTACTCATTAAATAAAATAATTGTTCTTCATTAACTTTGGAAATAGTCGCTTCATGTTCAATAATTGACGAATTATTGCTAACTATGTTATTAGGTATCGTATCACTCTTACTTTTATCGTCCAAAATTATCGTATCACATTTAATTGTCGCTTTAGCATTTTTAGCTCCTCGACCAATTTTCGTTGTTCCACGATAATTACTAACGCCACCATTTACGGCAATAGACTTACTTACTATATTACTTTTAGTATTACTACCAATATGAATCATTTTTGCTCCAGCATCAATTATTTGTCCAGCATTTGCATAAGCAATACTAATAGAATTACCCCGAGCATTATCTCCTTTTAAAATACAAGATGGATATTTCATTGTAACTCCAGACCCTACATTACCATCTATCCACTGCATAACGCCTGCTTCTTCTACAATAGCTCTTTTAGTAACCAGATTATAAACATCTTTACTCCAATTTTGAATAGTAGAATATTTACATTTGGCATGTTTACCAACGTATATTTCGACAACACCCGCATGTAAACTAGTTGTACTATAACTTCTAGCAGTACATCCTTCAATGTATTCTAATTCTGCATAATCATCAACAATAATAATTGTTCTTTCAAATTGTCCTAAAGACTCGCTTTCAATACGAAAATAGCTCTGTAAAGGCCTGTCAAGCTTTACACCTTTAGGTATATAAATAAAAGAACCTCCGCTCCAAAAAGCACCATTAAGGGCTGTATACTTATTTTCATTATATTTTACTAAATTATTAAAATACTTTTTAAAAAGTTCCGGATATTTCTGTAAAGCATCATCTGTACTCGTGAAAATAACTTCACTATCACTATCCTTTATATTATGATAAACAACTTCACTTTCATACTGATTTGTAACACCATATAAATAATCCTGTTCAGCCTTAACAACTCCTAAATTGCAAAAAGTATCTCGAATATCTGCGTCTACTTTTTCCCAATCATTAGTCATTTTAGTATTACTTTTTTTATAATAATTAATACGACCAAAATCAATATCTAGTTTTGGCCCAAAATTAGGTTCATCCGCAGTATTAAAAAAATCTAATGCTTGCAATCTAAAATCAAGCATCCACTTTGGCTCATTTTTTTTCTTACTTATATCTATAATTAAATTTTTATCTAATTTTTCCATATAGTTACCCCATAAACATTATACTACATATTTTTTAGTTTGTTTAGTGTTGTTTTTTTTTAGTTTTTTTGATACAATATAAATAAACTAGGAGGGTACATCATGAGTGATACAGAAAATACGGGAATTATAAATATAAATGATTTTATTTTTAAACAAAATTTAGAGTTTTATCCTAATTTAGAAGGATTATCATGTGAAGATAACCAAATTATATACAGAAAAAATGGTGAAGTTATAAATTCTATAGCTCTTACCTTTGATTTACGTACACTTCCAGGTAATGCTTGGAATGTTAGCCCCGAAGAATTTATTAATATAATTAAACTTAATAAAGATTGTACTGGTCTTTATGGTTTCATTAAATTAATGCAAAATCACGGCTTTGATAATTTTATAAAACCCCAATTTATAGGAAGTGAGGGATAAAAATGGAAGAAAAATCAAATAATGTAGAACAAACTATTAATACTTATATGGATACATATTTTAATGCCAAAGATAATTCGGAATATTTAACAAGTGATAATAGAATGCTTTTAGGACAAGTAGAAATGAATATTGCCACTCTACCAGAAAACTCTCCTTTAAAAGGCTTAATAAATAATAAAATAGACGATTTTTATGCTACAACTAAAGAGTTAGGCAAAACTACTAGTATGCATAATGCTGATGTCTTAAGACAACAAGACGGTCAAACTAGAATGCTTGTTAAAAGTGAAGCTCCTAAGTCATCTCGAGCTGCTTTCATAAATGTCGCAGTTCTTCTATATGGTATTTTAAATATCGGTTTTATTATCGCAATTGCCTTCTTGAAGTAGAAATACTTCATTTTTTTTATATTTTATGCTATAATATATATCACATGGGGTAGCCTATGGTTTCGACATGTATCACTAAATATGATTGCAAGTGGAAGTGACGCCTTAAGTCTCCAATTAAAATTAAATGACAAGAATGAGAATTCTTTTGCTTTTGCAAACCTTGCGTTTGCTGCCTAGTCTAATTTAGGATATAAGCAAGCTTCTAATAGTTTTACTTATAGGATTATTAGGGGTTCATATATATAAGTAATATTTCTATTTTGTTTAGGAATAGGAACGAACTTTTACTAAACTTAGGTTTTTTATAGGTTAGTCTTGAGCCAGTAAAAAACTAAAATATAAATCAAGCTAAACTTGTAGACATTGTATGATAGAATATATTGGACAGGAGTTCGACTCTCCTCTACTCCACCAGTTTTGATTTTTAATTCGATTATATCGAATTTTTATAAATGATGATTTAATGAGTACAGGACATTTAGAATTAAGAAAAATTTTCAAAAAAGAATAGCAAGCATAAATGTGAATTTGATATTCATTGCATTTTAAAAGTAAAATTTAATAATAGAATCCAATATAAGTTTTGATAACGGCTTATATAAACCGAAAAAGTCCTATTATTAACTTTGCAAAGTTAGAAAATGTTTCTTATGAAGAAAAAAATTAAAGTTTTATTATTAACACAAAATACGAAATAGTTTGTTCTTAGATTATTCAGGTCCACCATAAGATGTAAATACTCGCACAATAAAATAGTAAGCGAGGTTTTTTTATTTTTAAAATCATGTTAAAATATTTATATAAATTGGGTGGTAACATGCAAAATTATAATATTTCTCTAAATGATATAAATGCGAATTATTTTCATTTTACTTTAAAAGATAATTTTAAAAGCATTGAAAAAGAAGGATTAATTCCTCAAAAAGAAAAACATGCGGAACATATCTAAAAAACAAAAAAAGTCTTTTTCGTTCAGGGATTAGATAATTTACTAATTTTATTTGATAGTTGGATAACTGTTTATAAACATATGCCCCTTGTTCCTAACCTTAAAATAACTTATGGCTTAGGTTCTAAAGCTATGCGTTCTAAATACTTCCCCTCTTTTTTGGTCGATATTTATTTTTTCATAATAAAAAATAGTAAGAGGCACAAAAATTACGCTTATAAAGTATTTGATAAACAAATAAATAAATGTATCCTTTTAAATCTTGATATTGAAGAAAATAAAGATTTTTCATTCGCAGATATAGACGAAATAAAATCTCAAAACTACCGCAAAAGACACTTAATTGAATTAGGCTATTCTGAAAAATATTCAGATATGAATAGCAACTGTATGGATAAATGGAATTTACATACCATGCAAAATAAAGGTGTTTCCCCAACAAAATTAAAATTATGCAAAGTTCATAATAAAGACAATATTAAAGATATTCTTATTTTTGCTGTTAAAAATACTAGTTTAGATTTATTAAATATTTGTCCAGTTTTATGTGATTATTTAAAAACCATGAATTATAATATCAAAATAAAGGAGTAAAATAATGAATTTCCAAAACATATCTATTAAAGATATTCAAAATATTGACTATAAATATTCTTTTTTTCATTATACCAACATTGAAAATATTAAAAGTATTGATGCTTTTGGTCTAAAACCCCTAATTGGTAACAGTGCAATTGGCATTGAAAAAACGAAGAAAATATTTTTTGCTATAGGCGATAAAGGAGTATTTTCTATTTTTGATTCTTGGATTAGATGGTTAATCGCCAAAAGACTAACGGATTTACCAGGTGAAAAAGCGGATATTCCTTTTTATTGTTTTTGTACATTTATAATGCGTTTACCACTAATTCGCCATTTAGTTGGAAGAGTCATAAATATCGTTGTTTGCTTAGAATTTAAATTTAAACCCTTCAAAATAAAATCCTACAAACTTATGAAAAATATATTAGACAATAGCTGTTTTCTCTTACTTGATTTAGAAGGAGGAAAAGACTTTAAATATGACGATATTGACGAAGTAAAAGATGGGAAATTTAACAAAAAACTATTAAGAACTGTTTATGCTAAACAAAACAAAATGAGTAGCAAAAAAATGGATTATTGGAACATGCATACTCTTAGCAATGTCCAAATACCACCTAACAAAATAACTTTATTAACTCTTAATAATAAAATTTACTGTACAGATATTTTAATATGGATGATAAAAAACTCTAATTATGACTTAAAAGTATTATCACCCTATTTATGGGAATTTCTAAATTACTATAAGCTATTGTAATTTTTATCTTATAATAAATTCCGTGGCTACATTAAAATATCCCTTTTTATCATTCTCATACTCAAATGCAACTTCTTTTACTATTCTATATTTTCCTTAGACTAAAGATCCATAACCATAAGTTAAACTCACTACTATTTCTTTAGATTCTTGTATATAAAGGTAGGTTAAAAACTCTAGCACTAATTGTTTTTAGGGAATACCACTTTCCATTTTTTTCTTTTTCGATAAAATAATCTTTACTATAGCTAACAGTTAACTTACTATTATTTATCAAAACAACAGTCGCTTTTTCTTTAGTTAACGTTCCATTTTTAATTTTTAATTATAACATCAGATTCTTTATCAGCCTCACCATTATTAGATTTAGAATTACAACCACCTACTCCTAAAACCAAAATAAGACTTAATAAAACTATTATTAATTTTTTCATATTAACCTATTTTCTTCTCAAAAAGCTCTTTTTCAACCCCACACATTGGACATTTAAAATCATCTGGAAGTTCTTCCCCATAATAAACATAACCACAAATTGTACATATCCAAGCGGTTTTACCTTTTGCGGTTGTTACTTTTAGTAACTCATCTTTATGTTCTTGGTAGTAGCCATAACTCATAGCCTCTTTATCCTGATATACATCCGCTTCCACAAGTTTACCGATAAAAAGAGTATGCGTTTCATTTTCAATACTATCAACTATTTCACATATCATATACCCAAGTGAATCATTAATAACTTTTTCACCCATTACTTCCGAAGCTGGAATATTTAAAAATTTATCAATATTTCGCATAGAATTCATGCCAAATGTTTTAATAATCTCAGAATTACAATCTTTACCTAATATTGAAATAGCAAACTTATCATTCTTTTTTAGTAACTCATTAGTATAATTAGATTTCATTACCGCAACAGCAATCAAAGGATTATCACCAGCACTAATTTGAGAGACAGCATCTACAATACATCCCCCACCCTTTGTTGTTAATACATACATTCCTTGGGTTATCTTTCTGGTTATTTTTTTATTTTTCATAAATTCCTCCATTAACTTTTATAAAAAAAACTCATTTCGAGTTATATACAAATTGGCTGCCCTGATTGGATTCGAACCAATGGAATCATAGGGTCAGAGCCTACCGCCTTACCGCTTGGCTACAGGGCAATTTATAAATATATTATAACACTTATTTAATAAGTAAACAATATTATTTCCAACTAAGCCTTTTTATGTTAAAATAAAATTAAGGATGGTATTTATATGATATTAAATGGTAAAAAAATAAAAGAGCTTGTAAGTAATAAAGTATTAATCGAAAATTATAAAGAAGAAAATATAAGAGGAAGCTCTTATGATGTCACAATGGAAGACTATATTCTAACATTTATTACTAAAGATAAACCTATTTCTTTAAATGATGCGGATGCTATATCAAGCATGTACGAACAAGTATCTTTAAAAAATGGTTATGAATTAAAGCCCCAAGAATGTGTTCTAATCCCTTTAAAAGAACAATTTAATATACCGGAATATCTTTGTGCTCACCTAAGAGGTCGCACCTCATTTAATCGATTAGGAATTTATATAACATATCAGCACTTAAATCCTGGCTACATTGGGCGTCTTAATTTAACTATAACTAACATGTCCCCAAACACCTATATTATCACCAAAAATATGCGTATTGCACAGATTGTATTTGAAAGTCTTGATGAAAAAGTAAGCAAAAAATACCTTTACGAAAATGAATTGACTCCTGTTTATCAAAATGAAGATGGAAGCTCAGGCTCTAAAATATTTACTGATTTAATTGGTAAAGTAATAAGACATTATAAAGGAAACTATTATTATGTTGAAGATATCTGTTTAAATTCTGAAACTAAGGAGTATATGATTATTTATAAAACTCTTTATAATCGTAAAGATTCAAATATTTGGACCAGACCTGCAAATATGTTTTTTGAAGAAATACCAAAAGATAAACCAGAAAACATTACTGGCCAAAGTCATCGCTTTGAAATAGTTGACGACCTTACCACCGACTATACAAATGAAAATTAAAGGAGCAAAAATGGAAATAAAACTAGAACTTTCAAATATTAACGATGCGACCAATAGATTTAATAAAAGAGAATTAAATAAGGAATTACATGATTATCTAAAGGATAAATGCAAATTTAAAATTATTAAAACATCAAAGATAAAATTAAATGTTAGTGGTCTTAAAAATGAAGAAGATAGATTACTTCTATGTAATGTTATTCATGATCATTATGAAACTACAGCCGCTCTTTTTAAAAAATTTGATTTAGTGGATAATTACTTCCGTCTATTTCTTTTGCTTTTAGGTAGTATTGCAATATTCCTATCTAATAAGCTACCTACACTTCTAAGCGAATTATTTTTAATCGCTGGTTGGGTTTTAGTATGGGAAATATTTTATGATTTATTATTTAATGAAATCAAAAGAAAAAGAGATTTTAAAATATATGAAGCTTTAAAAAATTGTGAAATAAATTTCAAAAACTAAAATTTTAACCTTTTTATTACAATCTAGTTATGCTAAAATTTTAAGTATAAGGAGTTTATATGAAAAATAACGAAGATTTAAGTTTAATTGTCATGAAAAATTGTGAAGAATTAGGCTTAAAAGTAAACAAAGAAATTAAAAAAATACGTAATTCTAAAAACAACTACTTAGTCCCAATCGACATAGTTCGCTTTAATGATGGTGAAGGAAAAGTAAAAATTTTAGAAACAATTCGCGGAAAAGACGTTTACATATTAAGTGATACTCACAATTATAACATAACATACGAAATGTATGATTTTACACATCACATGAGTCCTGATGAACATTTTCAAGATATAAAAAGAACTATTTTAGCTATAATGGGTCACGCAAAAAGTATTAGAGTAGTCATGCCTTTTTTATATTCCTCTAGACAACATCGTCGTAAATATAGAGAGTCGCTGGATTGCGCAGCTGCTTTACAAGAATTAAAAAATTTGGGTATAAATGGCATAGTCACTTTTGATGCTCATGACCCTAATGTTCAAAACGCTATACCTACTCTTCCTTTTGATAACTTTTTCCCAACAAATGACATGTTAAAAGTTTTTCTAAAAAACGAAGAATTTAATCAGGAAGATATTTTGGTAGTCAGTCCTGACACTGGAGCTATGGATAGAGCAAGATATTTAGCAGATATTCTTCGTGTTGATGTTGGAATGTTTTACAAAAGAAGAGATATATCTAAAATAGTAAATGGCATGAACCCCATTGTTGCTCATGAATATTTAGGAAAAGATGTTAAGAATAAAAATATCATTGTAGTTGATGACATGCTAGCAAGTGGCTCTTCTATGTTAGAAGTAGCAGAAGAACTAAAAAAACGAGGCGCCAAAAAAATATTTTTCTTTGCGACATTTGCTCTATTCACATCTGGTACTAAAAAGTTTGAGGATGCTTATGACAAAGGTTTGTTTAATGCTTTTTATTCTACTAATCTCACTTATATTTCTAAAGAAACACTAGATAAAAAATGGTTTCATGCTGCAGATTGTTCCGAATATCTCGCTCAAATCATTAATAGCTTAAATAAAAATGAGTCTTTATCTAATTTAATTATTGATAACTCGGCTATTACTAACTACATGAAGGAAAAAAACTTATATAAAAAATAAATAATATGCTATACTAGTTTTATATACAAAATATAATATGACATGGTATGCGTTAAACTTTTTACCATTTGTCTTTATTTTAACTCATCCTAAAGCTCTACGTAACCTCTAGGCTATCTAGGGATTTTCTTAAAATAATAAAGTGTTTATCAAAACTGACAAACACTTTTCTTTTTTATTCTATTTTCTTTCTAATTGTGACTTTGTTTTTATTGGAACTCTAATTCCCTTAACATCAGGTAATTCCTCTAATTTTTGAAGCAAATGACTATTCTCAATAGCAACAAACCCTCTATTCCTTAAATCACTAACATATGCATCAGCATGTGGCCTTTTTCCCATACACTCTACATATTCCTTACCACTTTTTAAATTTACATAATGAATATAAGATAAAACTACATTCATTCCTACATCATCAACCGCTTTATCATTATAAACCATTTCTAATAATTTATAATTTCTAGCTAAACGTTTAAGTCTTATAAATTGTACCAAGCTATTTGTTTCCACATTAAAGCCTGAAATAATATCAAATTCATTAAGACTATGAAAATCATTAAAATTTCTAAGTTCTGAAATACGCGCTTCCATATCTTCTGGGTATTCACTATCTTTAAGCTGAAAACTATAATACCGCTCATTATCACAACGAACTAGCCCTCCATCAAATTTATCTAACCTAAGACCAGTTTCATCTAAGTTTATATCATAACCAAAATAAACATAATTAGGATTTAAATTTAACATATGCTTCACCTCTTAAGTGGGTATTATATCATATAATTAGTTCAAAATAAATAGTGAGGAGGAAATTTATGAAAAAACCAGGTTGTAGTAAATGTGCTGAGACAACTGTCCAAGGTCGAGCTTATATTGATAATGAAACAGGCCTATTATGTGTCTCATTAGAAGAAAAATATGATAAACCAAAAGGCTTAAAAGTACTTGTACCATTTATATGTACCAACTGTGGCACAACAGAATGGAAAACTATTGACTCAGAAGAAGACAAAAAGTAGGGAAAAAATAAATCTCTACTTTTTTAATGCTTCATTTACCATCATTCTATGATTTTGAAATAATGGTAATTCTTTAATATTACTTTCTAAAACCCATATACATGAATGTTCTTTTTGTTCAAATTCTGTAATATCTTTTTTAACTAAAGAATTAAGTTCTACTAAATACGGATAATAAATTGCTTTTCTATTCTGGTCTTTATGTTCTACATAAAACTTAGAAACGTTAATACAATCTATTTCTTTAATACTTTTAAAATCATAATATCCTGTTTCTTCTGTAACTTCCCTTTTAACTGCTTCAATCCTACTTTCACCAGAGTCTATACCACCTGTGACTAAGGAATTTTGATATTTAACTTGCCTCCACGCAAGAAACAAAAACTCTTTCTGATACTTAATAATTACAGCTACGTTTTCTCTTATAATAAAAGGCTTTCCAGCTCGTGGAGCATAAGCACCAGTTTCTACATAATGAAATTTTACTTCCATTAAACCACTTACACTACTCTTGTAATACTAACTAACTCTTTATTATCAAATACCAATTTAATAATATTAATGCCATCCCAAGCTCCATCAACTATAGCTTCATTTTCATAATTAAGAATAAGTCTATTATCCAAATTAAATCCTTTTGTACAATACTCACTTAATAAACAAGTTATAGCAACGTTATGTGTAAAAACAGCGACAGTTTTATCTTCATCATCTTTTAAAACTTTATGTATAAAATAAAGCATTCTCGCCTTTACTTCATTTAAGGACTCTCCTTTATAAAGTTTATAATCAAAATCATTTTCTTGCATTTCACTAACCATTCTAATCTTTCTATCGCCAAGCTCGCCTAAAACTCGCTCACCAATATCATAATTTATATTAATATCTAAGCCCAAGCTTTTGGCTAAATATTTAGCTGTACCTAAACTCATAACGAAAGGAGAAGAATAAATAACATTAACATTTTTTAAATAATTGTAAGTTGGTAACTTAGCACTTTCTTCCTCTCCTTCAATACTTAAGATTCTTTTTTCTCTTCTCTTAGCTATTGATTCCTTTATATCAAAATTAAGATTATTCATCGTCAAACTATTATTAATTAAGTAAATAGTGGTCATCTTAAAATACCTCCTAATATACCATAGGAAAATATAAGCATAATAATTCCAGCCATAACAACACCAATAATTGCCGCTACACAAGATTTCTTTTTATCCATACCGAGGAGTGCCGCAATTAAGCAACCAGTCCAAGCCCCTGTTCCTGGAAGCGGAATTCCCACGAATAAAACAAGACCTAAATATTTTAAACGCTCAATTTGATCTTTTTTCGAATTAGCTTTAGCTTCTAACTTTTCTACTAATCTACCCAAAAAATTTCCTTTTCTTTTTAAAAATTCAAAAATAGCCGTTATAAACCATAAAATAAATGGTATTGGTAAAACATTTCCAATAAAACAAACAATAAAACTTGGTATCATAGGGGCATCCATCAAACTGGCGGCAATAAGACCACCTCGAAGTTCCAAAATTGGAAATAAAGAAATAATAAACATTACTAAATATTTACCCCACCAAACACTGGATATTCCTCCAAATATTCCTATAAAAAATTTTGCTAACTTATTTGCCATATTATCTTACCTCTATATAATTATATAAAAAAAAGCATAAGTTATCAAGCCATAAAGCTAAAAAGAAAAAAAGCTATCTACTCTCCTCTTGTGGTTCAAACTTATCTTCATATTTTAAAATACAATTTTGATATCCCACTATATCTTTTAAAGATAATTTATAACCCTCATTTTCTACTATAGAAGATATATAAGCTTCTAATAAATCAGTTCTTAACTGGGTTCTAAAGCCTCTTTAAATGCTTATATATCTTCTTTATTATCTTGCATATAAAGAAAAATTTAGGCTCCAAAAGTTACAATATCTACCCTATTCCCCAAGCAGTCTAAATCATATACTAAATAACTTTCCTTGTGTAGTAAATCTTTTATATCTTCTTCAAAATTATTAAAAATAATCTTTCTATTACTTTTGGAAGTTAAAAGAACTTTTCTTAAAACTAATTCTCGCAAATCAAAACAAGCCAAAAAATCTAAAGTGTCTGTTCCTACAACACTTTCTAAAAAATCTTCAATAGTTTTTCCATACCTAAAAATACTATCCCGTCTTATATCACTTTTTAAAGATTTACATTTCCTGTGCAATTTATTAAACTGCTTATATTTTTTAAATCCGACTTTTCATATTCCCCTTCTGTAAATTCACTAGCTTTTCTTGTTAAAAACAAAAGACTAAATCCATCCATAAAATCAGAGCTAAGCAAACAAGCTGCGACTAATTGTCCAAAATTAAATTGCATACCAATACCTCTTATTAATTTAATTATATCTAATATATCTAAAAATAACAACTTACTTACGCTATGTCATAATACGTTTTCTCTCCCTTGGTTTTACAATTTCGACAATTTTAATCAACTCATATTTATAATCAAATTTTAAAGGGCCTCCCATATGTCTTGGATAAAAATCATAGCCAAGTTTATGCGACCAAGTTCCATCACTATTTTCTCTAATAAAATGAAAATCCTTTGGCCATCCTTCTCTTGAACCAAATAAAGCAATTTTGTAACCACCATTTTCACTATTTATATTTAAGCCACTTGGAAATACTTCAATTCCTAAATTATTACAATCTCTTAAAAATGTCTCATAAAGACCAAGGGTTGAAAAATCAATTTTTCTATTACCCGTTGTAAAACCAATATTAAACAGGAAACCATAGCCATCACCATAAAATCTTTTAAATAAATTATGAAATATATGCGGATAACTTAAATCTAAAGCATAACTATAACAATTACCATAACCATGCTCTTCAGAGATATTTACTTCCCTATTATTTTCTCTTAGATATAATTTTAAATAATTTAGATATAGAGCTTCTAGTTTTTTTAAACTTATACTTTTACCATTAACTCTTAAATAATTACATATTTCTAAAATCGAATTATACTGAAGCATTACTAACTCCCCTTTTTAATATTTAACTATAATATCACAAGAATTTTATATTTACAATATCTCTCTTTTTTTATATAATCTTTTTAGGAAGTGATAACATGTTAAATGTTGTTTTATTTGAGCCAGAAATACCTGGAAATACTGGTAATATTATGCGTACTTGTGTAGCTACTAACACTACATTACACTTAATTAAGCCTTTAGGTTTTTCAATGGATGAAAAATACATTAAAAGAAGTGGCGTTAATTATATCGATAAATGTAAGTACTTTATTTATGAGGACATAACTGAATTTTTTACTAAAAACAAAGGTGCTTATTTCTTTTTTACAAGATATGGTCATAAACCTCATTCTACTCCTAATTATAAAGAGACAAAAGAAAATATTTATTTAATATTTGGTAAAGAAAGTACAGGAATACCTAGAGAAATTCTAAAGCCTTTTATTGACAAGTGCTACCGCATTCCCATGACTAATAATGTTCGAGCCTTAAATCTTTCTAATAGTGTTGCTATCTGTTTATACGAAGTATTAAGACAACTTGATTATAAAGGCTTACTTTTTGACGAGCCTCACAAAAGTAAAACTTTTATTGAAGAAGCTTAAAAAACAAATTCCCATCGGAACTTGTTTTAATTTTTTATTTTATAATTATATTTGTCAATAATTTTATTAACATATCTAAAACCATATTTATGATAATTTACCTCTTCTATAACTTTTTCTAAATCGATATTACTATCTTTAATTTTATCTTTTAAATACTTTTTAACTACTTCTTTACTTATATTATCAAAAATTATAATATCATCAAATCTTCCCAAAAATTCTTCCGTAAAGGTTTCTAATAAATTTTGCTCTTTACTATCTATAAAACCAACACTCGCATTTTTACAAGCATTAGAAGTCATAAAAATAAGAGTATGAGAAAAATCAATCGCCTCGCCATGGGCATCATGAACAACTCCTTCATCCATAATTTGCAAGAATAAATTTAAAACACTTGGATGCGCTTTTTCTATTTCGTCTACTAAAATTATGGAATAAGGATTATATTTTACTTTATTAAAAACATAATCATCGTTATAACCTACATAACCTTGCGAAACTCCAATAAGTTTATTAACGGAATTTTCTAAATTATATTCGCTCATATCGAGTCTAATCAGATTATTTTTCATTTCTTTACTTATTAATTTAACTAAAGATGTTTTCCCTACTCCACTAGGACCTACAAGCAACAATTTTAAATTAGCATCTCTTTTAAAATAAAGGTTTAAATTTTCCATTACTTTTAAAATAGCACTATCTTGACCCCAAATATTCTTTTTTAAACTTTTATCAATATTTTGTATGATTTTCTCTTTATCAAAAAACATAGGAATATTACTTTTAGCTTCAATCACTTGTAAAATATCTTTTTCCGTTACGACATCTTTTTCATCTTTATAGTTATTAATACTTGCCTCTATTTCACTAATTTTCATACACACATCAAGAGCTTTATCAAATTCTCCATCTCGAACATAAGCTTCTTTAGCCAAAGTAAGATTATCTCTTTCTTTTAATAATTTTGAAAGCTTTTCTTTAGAAATATTTTTTCTCTTTACATGGGCACAAATACTATCTAATAAATCAATTGTTTTATCTGGATTTTTTTTCTGATAAAGATATTTATTTCCTAAAGTTACAACTTTTTCTATTATTTCATCCGAAATCTTAATATTATGATGTTTAGCATATGTATCTTTTAAACCCAGTAATATTTCTTTAGTTTCTTCTAAATCAGGCTCTTCTACTTTTATAACTTCAAATCTTCTTTCTAGAGCTTTATCATTTTGAATAAACTTCTCATATTCCCTAATTGTTGTTGCTCCAATTACTTTTATATCCCCACGAGCCAAATACGGCTTTAATATATCACTAGCATTAATAGCTCCTTCTGCCCCTCCCGCGTTAGCTATGGTATGCACCTCGTCTATAAATAAAATAATATTTTTATTTTTAATTACCTCTTTAATTATTTTAGTTAAACGCTCTTCAAATTCTCCTCTATACTTAGTACCGCTTACTAAATCGCCCATAGGAAGTTCTACAATAATTTTATCTTCAAGTACACTTGGAACTTCTTTATTTTTAATGCGTCTAGCAAGCTCTTCAACAATCGCTGTTTTTCCCACTCCAGCTGGTCCAATTAACAAAGGATTACTTTTTTTCTTACGAAGTAATATTTCAATTAAACTAAAAACTTCTTTTTCTCGCCCAATAACTTTATCAAAAGAATCAACCTTATCATTTAAAACACTTCCTACATTATAAAGTTCTAATTTACTATTTTGGATATCACTAGGTTTAATTTTTAAATCATCATATAACTCGTCAATATTAATGCCCATGCCAATCATTATTCTAATTGCAATACCTTCTCCTTCATCTAATATAGCAATTAAAAAATGACTTTCCGTAACCTTACCATCATTATTTTCTTTCGCATCACTTAAAGCGGAACTAATTACTCTTTTTAAAAGAGGTGTATATAAATTTACTTCCATATTTTTTTTCGGAATTCCCACTATTTTTATCAATTCCTCTCTAAAATTATTATAAGTTAAATGATATTCATTAAGTTTACTTTTAAGAGCAGAATTTCCCTTTAGAATAGCTAATAGTAAATGCTCACTCCCTACATATGGATGCGATAAACTATACCTTTCGCTTTCAGCTTCTTTTAAAATCTTACTTCCCATAAATCCAAAGTTATTAAACATATTAGCCTCCTTTAAATATCTATGTTAATTAAGACAAAAAAAGAAGCATTTTATTCAAAAAAATCTTCTTTTTCTAATTTTTTATTTCATTAAATAATTAATTACGACGGGAGCAAGTATTATCAGTAGCATAATAGGCACAAAAAATAGAACACTTATCACACTAACTTTAGTTGGAAGCTTAGCAATTTCAGCCTTTATATCTAACATCTGTGCTTCTCTTAAATAATCTATCTGATGATATAATGAATCTATTATGCTACTACCAAAAGTATTTGAACTAATCATATTAATAATGGTATTATTAAGCATATCACTCGGAATTCTTTTTTTCATAGCATTTAATGCTTCATTAAGACTTTTACCTAACTTAACTTCATTTAAAGCCTTCTCAAATTCTTCTGATATTTCCAAATCAACATTTTGAACTGCTAATTCTAAGGCATGCCGCAAATTTCGTCCACCTTCTAAAGTTAAAATTAAAATTTCTAAAAAGAATAATGCTTCTTTCTCTAATTTTTTTCCTCTTTTTACTATTTTATAATCTATTAATATTTTTTCTAAACCAACATAGAAAATTATGGCTAATAATGGAGCAACAATATACCCGTGTTTAGCAAAGATAAACGCCGTTATAAAAACAATTATCGTAATAAATAAACGAATTAGCAAAAATGAAACCACATTTAAATTACTATTTCCAAGCATCTTTATCTTATCATCAATTTTATCCACTACTTTTTTAGGATAGATTTTCAAAATAAAATTATTTCTCATATCTTCACCTCTAATACTTTTTTAATAACCACAATATAAAGAATATACAAAGAAATTATAATAAATAATATAAATATTCCTATCATACTACTAAAAAGCGGCATAAAATAAACAGGATTTAAAATGAAGATAATTAAAGCAAAGATAAAGGGCAAAAACACTAATAGTTTAAAAACAAATCTTGAAGAAGCTGTTAAACTTTTAAGTTCATTCTTTAATTTTTTTCGGTCAAATATAGACTTTTCAATCATTCTAAATACGCTCACAATATCGCCACCTGTTTTATTTAACAAAATTAAAGAAGAAGTAATATATTTAGCATCTTCAAGTTTTACTCGTTCATAAAATCGACCAAAAACCACATCTAATCCAAGACCATACGTTATATCTAAATAAATCCTTTTAAATTCATCTTTGATAGGTCCATCAAGTTCTTCTTTAACACATTCCACCGCTTGCATAATATTTCGACCACTTTGAAAAGCATTATTCATAATAATAATAGCTTTTAATAAGTCATCTTCTATTTTCTTCTTTCTTCTTACAAACTCAAATTTTAAAAATATGTCTGGTAGGAAAAAAGCTAATAAAAATGCAATCAAGACAACCATCACATCAATACTAAGACCATGCAAAACAAAGTAAATCAAATTTAATAAAGAGAAAAAAATAGCTAGTATTATTTTTAAAGCTACATAATCTATAGCCTCTCTATTTTCTTTGTAAGAAACAAACTTACCATATTTCTCGCCATATTTTTTGAAAACATGCAATTTATTTAATATCTTAGCAACTTTTTTTACTAAACGCCACCAATAATAAATAAATTTATCTGCAAAAGACACTTCATCATCTTTAATAGATATAATCGCAAACTTAGCAATCCTTTTTTCTAATTTTAAAGAATTTGAAAGACGAAGTAAATAAATTATTACTCCTAAAATAACTACAATAATTATAACTTGTAATATTTTAACTTCGTCCATTTTTAACTCCTTTTATTTTTTATTCTTTACTTTTAATCCTTCATATTTTCCTTGATAATATAAAACAGATTGTTTGTTTTTTGGCTCGTTTACTTTCTTTTCTGCTTTAGCTCTTTCATTAGATTCAAATTTTATTTCTTTTTTTAGAAATATATCATCAACATCTGTTATTCCTCTTCTTTTAATTTTATTATAAACTTTAGGAATACCATCATACAATATAAACTCACCATCAACTTCTCCCGATCCCGTTAATCCCTTTTGTTTAAAAGCAAAAATCTCTTTTACTTTAATTTCGGTATCTTGAAATCCATCTAACTCACATATACTTGTAACTTTTCTTCTACCATCACTCATCCGCTCAATATTTACAATTAAATCAATAGCATTAACAATATATTCTCTCACTGCTTTTATTGGAATATCAAAACCACCCATCAAAACCATGGTTTCTAACCGGTTTAATGCATCAACTGGACTATTAGCGTGCAAAGTAGTAAGTGAGCCTTCATGTCCTGTATTCATCGCTTGAAGCATATCAAAAGCTTCTTTACCTCTAACCTCACCTACAACAATTCTATCTGGTCTCATCCGCAAAGAATTTATAACTAAATCACGAATGGTAATTTCTGTATCTGTTTCATAATTCATAGTTCTAGTTTCAAGTGAAATAACATGACTTTGATTTAATTTAAGCTCCGCGGCATCTTCAATAGTAATAATTCGCTCATTATCTCCTATAAAACCACTTAAAATATTAAGTAAAGTTGTTTTACCAGAGCCCGTACCACCACACACAAGAATATTACATTTACCTCTTACCGCAGCGTCTAAAAAGCGTGCCATATAAGGCGTTAAAGAACCTATTCTAATAAGTTCATCTATATTAGACATGGATTCTTTAAATTTCCGAATAGTTATAACAGGACCCTTTGTTGAAAGGGGCGGAATTACAGCATTTATTCTTGAACCATCTAAAAGTCTTGAATCTACCATCGGATTATTAGCGTCTATTGTCCTTCCAAGAGGCTGAATAAGTCTTTGAATTGTTCTAATAATATGCTCATCATTAATAAAAGATACACTATCATCTTTCGTTAAGACACCATCAATTTCAATATAAATTTCATTCGGTGAATTAACCATTATTTCAGTAATATTTTTACTATTTAATAATTCTGTTAAAGGCCCATACCCATTAATCTCATTTTCAATTAAATTAAATAAATGGCTTCGCTCTAAATTAGTTAAATCATAACCTTCAATCGTTTTATCAATTTCATTATTAATCCATTCGGTAATTGATGCTTCCTTAGGCATTTCGTTATCAATTAAATTTTCCACTATTTCAGTTCTTAATTTATCTAATAATTTTTTATCTTGAAATATTTCATAATCACTTAAAATATTGGGCTTTTTCTCTTTAATTTTGATATCAAAAGCATCTTGAAGTGTTTTTTTCATTCTCCACTTCCCCTTTCACTATTCATATCGGTCGCAATTTGCATTAAAGTCGTAAAATCTTTTGCAAAAATTGTTGGTGCTTTACTATCCAAAGTAATAATCTTTCCATTCATAATAAAGTTATCTATATTTTTAAGATAAAACTCTTTAGTTAAAACATAATCTATATTTGATTTAATAATATTCTTTATATCATACAAGCTAAAATATTTTTTAAAAGGTAGAACACTTTCATTTAATATCACTTTATAATTTGTATAATCGACATCTTTTAAAATTGAAATCATACTTCTGGTATTTTTAAGGCACATAGGGTCATTAGTTACTAAAAAAAGTATCTTATCTACCAAATCCATAGTTAAAATATTAAAATCATTTAAAACATGAGTCGAATCAATTAATACTATATCATAATTAAATATGGCTTTATCTAAAATAAGCTCCACATATTTAGGGTCAATCTTACTAGCTTGTCTTGGGTCTTTAGGACTCGTAAGTATATCAATATTATCATCATACTTAGCTACATAATTTTTAAAGTCTTTATAACGATTATTATTAACATCATCAACCAAATTATAGATACTTTTTGCTGTTTCAACATTTAAAGCCGCGGAAATTCCCCCACTTGCTAAATCAAAATCAATAATTAGCACTTTTTTTTCTAAAACTTCATAAATTCCAGCCAAATTAAGTGTCGTAATTGTTTTTCCAACTCCACCTTTAGCCGCCGAAATTAATATTGATATACCTTTATTATTCATTATAAATACCCTCTTTACTCAAATATTAACTTATCTTTATCCTTAAAGCCTTTAAAATTAACCTTAATTTTATAACTTTTAATTCCTATTATATTACCAAAAATACTAGCAACCTCAATTTCATTTTTTATTTCTAAGGTATTATCCGCTATATTTATTTCCAACCTTTTAATATCTATTTTATTTTCTTGCAGTAATTTTTTTATTTTGTTATCTATATTACTATCATGCATATTAGCAAATTCTTCTTTAATTACAGTTTTTGTAACTTCCTTTACATGATGCCGCTCCGCAATTACAAGACCCATATCAATTACAAATGCACATAACAATATCAATATTGGAATCATAATCACAAATAATATTAGGGTTTGGCCATGCTTATTTTTAATCATTATTTATACTCCTTTTAACTTTTAAATTATAAGGATTATTAAACACAAAATTTAAGCCTGGCGTAATAATCTCAATATCTTGTGATAAGCTGAAAATAATATAATCTTGTTCTTCTTTTATCGATAAATCCATTTTTTCTTTGTTTATTTCCAATTTATTTTTTATTTCATCAAGATTTCTCCCATTATCATACAAAGAAATAGCTTCTGTAATTTTATCTTCTAAAATTATTTTCGAATACAATATTTTCCCAATATCAATAACACCTAGAACAAGCATTATAAATACCGGTAATATAATAATAAATTCAACAAGTGCTTGCCCCTTCTTTTTCATCTTTATTCCCCTCAAGAAAAACTATTCTTTCCCTTCTTCTTTTCCTTTACAATAAGCACTACCAACTTTATCTCCTTTAACATATTCTTCGCCCACTAAACTGCAGCTGGTTTTCGTTATTGCATCTTTCAAATAACCCCCAAAATAATTAACCAGTGCAATAGCAATCACACTTATGAGTGCAATAATAAGAATATATTCTACTAAAGCTTGTCCTTGCTTATTCATTAAGCCTCACCCTTATCATAATTAATGATATAATAAAATAGTTAAAAAGTCAATTTAATCACCTAAAATATATTTAGATTTAGCTCATTAATTTACTTAAATTACCAACACCAATGCTTCAATCATTAAAAACAGTCCGCAAATGATTAATATGTAATTAATATAATTTATACCGCATAATAGTACCATTACCAATAATACAATATATCCAGTTACTCTCGAAGTTGAAAATAAAATATCTTGTATGCAATAATATTCTGGCTTAAAATTATCTTTAACTAATTTTAAAAACTTTTTCATTTCAAATTTTTTATCTAAATGCTTATAATCATCTATAGAAAAAGAAACTAAAAACATAACTATAAATAGCATAAAAAATATTTTACCCAAATCTGTATAATTCATAAAAGTTAATAAAAAGCCTAAACAGATTGGTATACCTATCGCCATAATCTTATTAATTGTATTTACAATTCCACTAAATTTCTGTCTATTTTCATTATTAATTTTTTCTGAATCTAAAATACTTTTTGGATAATAATAAAAGCCATCAGCAAGTCCCTTTAAAATACCAATTACCAAAATATAATGTATCAAAATAAACATTTATAATATTTTTTAAAATATCTATGATAAATATTGCTTTAGTCTCTTTCATACTACTTCACCTATCATAATTATACTATATAAATCATTTACAGTAAATTATCTAAAATTAATCATAATCCCCCTTTTTTATGCTAAAATTATATTAGGTGAAAATATGACTCTAACAACTAATAAAAACACTTATAATATAATTGTCGCAAATACTTTTTCTAAAAGATTAACTGGTCTAATAGGTAAAACTAATATCGATTTTGGTATGCTTTTTCCCAAATGCAATTCTATTCATACTTACTTTATGCAAGAAAACATTGATGTTATTGGTTTAGATGAAAATAATGAAGTTATATATAAATATGAAAACTTAAGTAAAAACCGCATTATTAAAATAAATAATGACATTAAAAAAACTAGCATTTTAGAACTACCTGCTAACGCTAGTCAAAGAATAAAAATTGGTACTATTCTAATTTTTAACGAAATCTAAACTGTATTTTTTAATTTTTCTAGTAAATTATTTAAAATTTCTTTACTATCAATTAATGATAAAGCGCTTCACTATTTCTGCATATATAAACTTCAGCTATTAGCAAACATATATTTTATTTTTTGTCTTTAAAACATAAATTAAAAAGCAAGACATAATCTCACTTATTCCTTAAACTCAAATATATAATCACAAATTTGAACTTCATCACCATAATTAGCCCCAAGATTTAATAATTCCTCTTCAACTCCCATACCTTTTAACTTCCGAGCAAAACGCCTTACTGCTTCTTCCTCATCAAACCTAGTCATTTTAAATAATTTTTCTAACTCTTTACCTTTTAATATCCATATATCATCTTCTTTAGTTATCGTAAAAGGTTTTTCATTACTATATTTATAAACAACATGACCTAATTCTTCATTGGTATTATCACATTCAGTAATGGACTCTATTTGGTTTGCTAATACTTTTATTAAATCTTCAAAACCCTCACCTGTAACAGCACTAATAGGCATAATCTCACTCTCAGGGTATTTTTCTTTAAAAAGGTTTAAATTATCTAAAGCGCTAGGCATATCCATTTTACTAGCAATTATAATTTCTTTTTTAGAAGCTAATTTTTCATTATAATTTAAAATTTCTTTTCGAATTATTTCATAGTCTCGGATGGGATTTCTATTTTCTTCCGCGGCCATATCTACAACATGAGCTAGTATTTTAGTTCGCATAGCATGTCTTAAAAATTTATGGCCAAGCCCAACACCTTCATGCGCTCCTTCAATTAAACCAGGTAAATCTGCCATAACAAAACTACGACCATCTTTTAACTTAACTACTCCTAAATTAGGTGATAATGTTGTAAAGTGATAACTAGCTATCTTCGGAGTTGCAGCACTTACAACCGACAAAATAGTT
>CAOKNI010000014.1 GCA_948470005.1 uncultured Mycoplasmatota bacterium | reverse complement strand
TGAACAAATTAAAAGACAAATAAGTAAAATTTATACCTATTTGTCAACAGTCTGATAAGTTTAAATTATCTAAACTTATTTTTTATATGTCTAATTTTTTGGCAAAAATACTAGCTATAAGTTTACCTATATTAGTTGGTACATTCTGTTCTTTAGAATACTTAATAATGACAAGACCAATACTATCATTTAAAGATATAATAGGTATAAAAACAAAATTTCCAAAAACATTTTCTGTTTCAATAGTTAATGAGTATTCTTCTTTTTCAATTATTTCACGATTTTCAATGATATTTAAAAACTCTTTTGATAATCTTTTATTTAAAAGTTCCGCAGAAAAACCAGATGTGGCAATTATTTTTTCCCGATCAGTTATAGCTATTTCATAATTAAAATTGGAATAGATAAGTTCACATAAACTTGAGGCTAATTCTAAATTAGAACTCATACGATAATGCTTTTTTAAAATTATACTATCCTCTTCTGTAAATATCTCAACATTTTCTCCGTCGTGGATGCCTAAATTTCGGCGAATTTCCTTTGGTATTACAATTCTTCCTAATTCATCTATTCTTCTTATTACTCCTGTGGACTTCAAGCTTTTACAACCCCATTCTAATATTAATATTAGCTAGTTGTAACTTTTTATACTAAAAAAACTTAATTAATTTAAAGTTAACTTATCTTGTAATAATGCTTGATAAATGCCATGTAATTCAGTAACTGATTCATGGTGACCAAAAAATTCATTTAATATGATTATAGATGGCTTATATAATATTAAAAGTCCTGCAATAATACGAGCAAAATTGGGATTTAAAAGATTTTTATTTAGTAAATGCTTATAATCTCGCACCATACTTGCCCATTTTTCATAGGGATTATTTACATTTTCAAGATAACAATAATAGTAAGATTTAAACTTTTCTAAATAAATGTTTAAACCATTATTCTTATTAAGAAAGTCATTTGCCCAAAAAGCATTATTTACTTGTTCTACTTCTTCTGTTGTTGCACATATTGTTCCATCTATTGCTTTTAATACTCCAATATTTTGTTCCATTATAGTTTCTCCTTAAAAAGCATATCTTAGTGGATATGAAAGCATATTATTTCGTTAACGATACTGGGGTAGGATTTTCGTACATACTATCCCATTCTGAACATGCTTGTTGATATTCTTCTTCGGTCTGGGCATTTCTAATTTTATACCATATTAAACGAGCTTTGCGAAATTTAGCATAAAATTCAGCAAATTCATATTCAACAGTAAAGTCTAGATATTTTCCTGCTATTAATGGCGATGGCTCCATTGGTGTTCGCCCTTTAAAAACTAAAAAATTTATAATGTTAGAATAATCATACGAAGATTTAGCAAATCGTCCAAATTCGCTTTCAGGCATTTCTAAAAATGGTCTTAGCATTTGATATAATTCATTAAGAGCTAAGTCAGTTGAAATATCTTCAGTTGATTTCTTTGTTTCAAAAAAATATTCTGCAACTTCAAATAGGGAAGCATCTATTAAATGAGCAATAACCTCAGGATATTCTTCGGGAGTGCAAATCTTACTAAACAATTTGTCTATTGGAGCATCTTCTTTTTTTTCTAACAATTCTTTATTTATAGGTTTATTATATTCCTCTACTTCTGTTGTAATTAGTAGTTTACCATCAGGACCTACTCTTAATATATATGTTTGCACGGTATTACTTTGATATTTTGGAATAATATAAAATTTACAATTGCCATTTTTGTAAAAGTTACTAAAAACCTGGCTTATTTTAAAAAACATTTTTTACCTTTTTTCTTGATTTATTAGTATATCATATTTATTTGATAAGTCAATTTTTTATTTTTTTAATTAAATTATTTCCCGGGAAATAATTTGTTAGTAATTAGAGACTGTTTTTAATTAATTCTAGTAATGGAACAAAAGTGTAAAGAAAATGTTTATCTGTGTGTTTTATTAATAGTGATACTTTTATCCGTTTATTTTGGTAACGGATTTTTAAATTAGGATTAATATTGTATGATTCTAAAAATAATTTATCGGCTTTTAGATTATTTGATATTTCTTCGGGTAATTCTATTTCGATAAAACTATTTGTTTGAGTTACACGGGTAATATTTAAGGTATTAGCAAGTTTTTCAAACCACTCCTCATACATATAGATAACTATTTCTTCGGATACTTTACCAAAACGGTCTTCTAATTCCCTTTTTACAGCTTGTAGTTTAGTTTCGGAGTCTATTTCATTAATTTTATTGTGTATTTCAATTTTTAATTCGTCATCACTAACATAGTCGTTAGAAATATGCGTACTAACATTTATTAACGCTGTTGTGCTTTCGTCTTTAGTTATTTCTTCACCTTTTAAGCGATGCATTTCTTCCTCAATCATTTGCATATATAAATTAATACCAACAGAGTCGACAAAGCCAGCTTGTTCACTTCCAAGAATATCGCCCGCACCACGTATTGCTAAATCACGCATGGCAATACGGTAGCCACTTCCTAGTTCAGTAAATTCTTTGATGGCCTCTAAACGTTTAATAGCAACTTCATTTAATAATTTGCTTTTATCATATAAAAGATAAGCATAAGCAATTTTATTACTTCTTCCAACCCGTCCACGGATTTGATAAAGTTGAGATAAGCCAAAATGGTCAGCATTATAAATTATTAATGTATTTGCATTAGGAATATCAATGCCTGTTTCGATGATGGTAGTACATACTAAAATATCATATTTATAATCAATAAAATCTTGCATAATATTTTCTAGTTCATCTTTAGCCATACGCCCATGAGCACTTATTATACGGGCATCAGGAGCTAATTTTTGAAGCTTATATTTTAGAGATTCTAATTGTTCAATGTTATTAAATAGAACGAAGATTTGACCTTGACGTGATAATTCTTTGTAAATAGCATCTTTAATTATTAAATCTTGTTCTTCTAAAACATAGGTCTGAATAGGATATCTGTTTGTGGGCGCGGAATCTATAACTGATAGGTCACGAAGACCAGACATAGCCATTTTAAGAGTTCTAGGAATTGGTGTTGCAGATAAGGTTAAGACGTTAACATCTGTTTTATATTTTTTAATTTTTTCTTTATGAGATACGCCAAAACGTTGCTCTTCGTCAACAATTAATAAACCTAGTTTTTTAAATTTTACATCATCGCTTAAAAGACGATGTGTTCCAAAAACAATGTCGATTTTGCCATCTTCTAATTCTGTTAGAATTCTTTTAGTTTCTTTTGGAGTAGTGAAACGATTTAATAAGGCGATAGAAACCGGGTAATCTTTAAAACGATTTAAAGCAGAATCGTACTGTTGCTTAGATAAAATTGTCGTTGGACATAAATAAAATACTTGTTTATTATTAGCTACAGTTTTAAATATAGCACGAAAAGCTACTTCAGTTTTACCAAATCCAACATCACCACATAATAATCTATCCATAGGCACGGAGCTTTTTAAATCATTATCAATTTCCAAAATAGCTTTTTCTTGATCCTTGGTTGGAATATATTCAAAGGAACTAGCAAAATCTGTTTCTAAATCATAAGTTTCATATGCATCACTTTTTAAAGCTTTTCTTTCGGCATAAAGTTTAAGAAGTTCCGTAGAAATATCTTTGATTTTCTTTTCGACAGCTCGTTTAGTTTTAGCCCAGGAAGTGGAATTTAATTTATTAATTTTAGGTTTTAGACCATCTTTACTGGCATATTTTAAAATAGTATGAATTTTTTCAACAGGAACATAAACCTTATCATTACCTTCATATAAAATCTCTATATAATCTTTTTTTAAACCGTTTTGAGTTAATGTTTTAATGCCGTTATAAATACCAATACCATGAGCCATATGGACAACATAGTCACCTTTATTTATTGAATTTAAATCTTTTATCTTGCGACCTATTTTATAACTATTTTTATATTTTATTTCCGATTTAGTGACATGTTCAATATCATTTTCACTAATTACGATGTATTTTTCAAATATAAAACCTTTAGCTAAAGGAGATACAATAATTTCATGTGGTGATTTTATTTTTTCATTGATAATATCTCGTTCTTTTTGTTTAGGTAAATAAAAGATTATTTTATAGCCCTTTTGCGACCAAGAAGCACAAAATTCAGCTAAATGTTCAAAATTAGAATTGAAATTAGTAACTTCTCGACTAGAATAAGCAACAACATTAGAGTTATCGGGTATGTTATCAATTAAATTAAGATAAATATTTTCTTTAGGATTTATTTCAGCATATGAAAACATAAATTTTGTGTCTGGAGCAAGACCCTTACTACGTCGATATTCAAACATAGTTTCTTCAAGCTCATTAATGCTAGCATGAAGAGGATTTTTATCAATAGTAATTACTGTGGGATTTTGAGCATAATCATAGAGGCTAGATTTGTTTTCGGTAGTAATTTCTCCATTAGGGATTAATGTTATTTCGGATAGTTCTTGCATTGACATTTGGGTGGTTTCATCAAAATAACGAATGGATTCAATAGTGTTACCAAAGAATTCTAAACGAATAGGATGTTCACTTAGAGTAACAAAAATATCAATAACAAAACCTCTTACGGCATATTCACCGGTGATAGTGACAATAGTATCTCGTTTATAGTCTAGACTATCTAATACTTCGATTAGTTTTTCGCGCTTTATTTCATCGCCTTTCTTTAATTTAATATTTATTTTATTTTGAAGTTTAGCATCTGACAAATATTTTAAATAGCCCATTAAATTAGTAATAATTATTCCTGTGCCATTTTTTAAATGTTCTAATGTTTCAATTCTAGTAGTTTTAAGTTCTGGTGAGGTCGCGAGAGCAGCACTGGTTAGAAAATCGTCCATGGGAAAAAGATATGTATCTGGTATATAAAACTTAATTCCATTAAAAAAATTATTTGCTTCGTAAAGAGTACTAGTTAAGACAATAATGTTTTTTTGCTTTTTTTGGTAAAGTTTAACCACGTAAAGAAAAGCTAACTCATTTGTTAACCCTGTTATAGTTAAATCATTATCATATTTAAAATACTTATCTAAAAAGTCCATAGTCCCTCCCTAGAAATTAATAATCTGTTACTAATCTATTTTCGACTTTAGCTAATTTGATATTAAAAGCTGAAATGATTTCGTCTTCATTTAAGTTTAGAATAATACTTATATAAATTAAATTAGAAAATAATTTTTTTATTAAATCAGAATTTAAATGATGCATAAGTTTTGTACTATCTAAATATACTTCATTAATTATTTCTAATAAATTTAAATTACTAAAAGAAGAGGCGGCTAAAAGACTTGATATTGTTAAATGAACTGTATCGGCGAAGAGAAAAATCATGGTTAAACAATCAACAAACTCTTCTAATACTTTATCTTTTTGAGGTTTTTTAGTTGTCCAAAATTTAAAACATTTGGTTTCATTTAAAAATTCGCCAAACTCAACTTGGAACTCTATACAATTTTTTTCATGATATGATGGTTCAACTTTTAAATATTTAGCTAAAAAACTTTTTTCTATTTCTAATAATTTAGTATATATTTCTTCCCATTTTGTAGTATTTGTTAAAGTCATATTACTCTACCTTTCTACGATTATATTTATTCATTATTTTGGCAATATCATAAACTAAAAAATCACTTATAATATCATGGTAAATAGACATGTTTTTTTCGAAAATGGATTTTTCATTGGAAGAAAAGTGGCCTAAAACATAATCTTTAGTATTCTCTAAATTGTTTTTGGAAATACCAATTTTTAGACGAGCAAGAGAATTAGTATGTAAATTTTCAATAATTGATTTAATTCCATTATGACCACCAGCGCTACTATTAGTTTTAATGCGAAAAGCTCCAACTGGTAAATCTAAATCATCATGTATGATTAAAATATCTTTTAATTCTATTTTAAAATAATTCACTATTTCACGTACAGCAAGGCCGGATAGATTCATATAGGTAAGAGGCTTTAGGAAATATACTTTTTCATTATTTATAGTTAATATGGTGTATAAGGAATTAAATTTTTCCTGCCAAGTAGCATTTTTAGTTTGTAAATAATTATCTATTACCATAAAACCAATATTATGACGAGTATTTTCATATTCTTTGCCAGGATTACCAAGTCCCACAATAAGTTTCATGTTTTCACCTTCTTTTAAATATATTTTGATATGTTTTGGTATCACGATTAATAACAGAACAACCTACTTTAGCACCTATTTGAGAGTTTTTAACAAATTTGAGTAATACCATTATAGCATAATCTTTTTCTTTGGAATGAATAAATTCAATTTTTTTAACATGTAAATTTCTAGAACTAGCTAACGTAATAATTTCTTCTAGGCGTTCAGGACGATGGACTAGATAAAATTTGCCATTATCTTTTAATAGCTTACTTGTAATATCAAAAATATCTTTTAAAGTTATGGCTATTTCATGGCGGGCTAAAGCTTTCTTTTCGTCTTGATTAATCAAGGAAGTATCATGGATTTTAAAAAAGGGTGGATTGCATGTTATAACATCAAAATTATTTTCTGGGAAATAATTGTTAGTATCTAAAGCATTAATATTTAGCATTTTAATTTTTTCTTCCAAGTGATTGTAAAAAACACTTTTTACTCCTAAATCATATACTTCGGATTGCAGCTCCACAGCGGTTATAGAAATATCGTAACGGCTAGCTAAAATTAAAGGAATTGGAGCATTACCACTACATAAGTCTAACAATTTCCGGTCTGTTTTTTGGATATCCACAAATTCTGCGAGTAAAAGTGAGTCTAAAGAAAATTTAAAAATTTCTTCATCTTGATATATTTTTAAATTGTAATCATATAAATCATTTAAGACTACGCTCATTTTATTTACTATTCTCCTTAATCCCGCAATCTAATTTAATATCAATTTTTTCGTTATTGACTAAAACTTTATAACTTCTAGATAAAATATCTTTACTGATTACTTGACCTTTGCCAGATGAAGTTTCGATATATTCACCAATTTCAGGCATACCTTCATTACAATTTAAATATTCTTCATCTTCATATGTAAGACAACAGAAAAGACGACCACATAAACCATTTATTTTAGAAGGATTTAAAGCTAAACCTTGATTTTTAGCCATATTCATAGATATAGAGTCTATATGATTTAAAAAATTTGCACAACATAATTTTTGACCACATGGACCAACGCCACCAATTTCACGGGCTTTGTCGCGAGCACCTATTTGTCTTAATTCAATTCTTGTGCGATATATGGCCGCTAATTTTTTGGCTAGCTCGCGGAAATCAATACGTTCGTCAGCGAGAAAATTAAAAATCAACTGCTTACGATCAAATGTGTAAGTTGCATTTATTATTTTCATATCTAATGATAATTCTTTAACTATTTCACGACACTCTCTTAAAGCTTTATCTGCATCTTTAAGATTTTTTAAGTATTGCTCATAATCTGCTTTGGTAGAAATTCTTTTTATTTCTTTTAGCTCATCAACATTTTTTATTGTTTTTTCATCTATTAATGAGACTACTTTCCCAAATTGTTCACCTTTTTCTGTTTCGGTAATTACAGTGACATTAATTGGGCATCGTATGTGAGATTTAAAATTATAAATTTTGCCATTGTCTTTAAAATTTACTCCGTATATGTATCTTTTATCCATGAGTACCTCGCATTTCTATTACAAATTTATCTAAAATAAGTTCTATATTTACATTATAACTCAAATCTCCTAATAATTTAGTAATTATTTGCATTTTTTTAGAAATTATTAATAAATTATCTTTAATATCATATATTTTTAATATATTGGAGTCATATGGTTGCATTAAGTTTTTTAAATAAGTATTATAATATAGTTCTAAGATTATTTCTAATATAACTTCAATGTCTTTTCGCTCGGGAAATTCTGATAAAATGACTTCTTTCGTATTGATATAATCATTATTATCTATTTTGGTTAAATATTTTCTTATAGCATTAATATACTTCTCTTTTATTTCTTCATCTAAATTAAGATGTTCAAAAATGTTTTTACAGTCATATTTTAGAGTAAGAGTTTGGCATCTACTTTTTATAGTATCAATCATAAAATCTTTATTAGTTGTTATAAAGAAACCAATGATACCTGGACTGGGCTCTTCAATAAATTTTAGCATGGAATTAGCACTACTATTATTTAGTTTTTCAGCATTTAAGATTATATATATATTATATTTACTATAAATAGGAATACTGCTAAAATCTTTTTTTAACTCCTCTATTTGACTTTTTTTAATGCTAGCTCCATCAGGATATATAATCTTTAGGCTTGGTAAGTTATTTTTATTTATTAAATTACATAAATTACATTTAGTACAAGATTCAATAAAATCATTTTCACAATTCAAAATTTTAACTAACTCTTTTATATCATTTAATGCTTTTTCGCTATTATTTGTTTCAATTAAATAAGCGTGAGCTAATTTTTTCTCACGATATCTGTTTATTAATTCTTCTAAAACTAATTTATTTTGCACACAATTCACCTACTATATTTAAATTATAAAATATGTAACAACGAGCCCTAGAATTCCCGGTGTCCCTAAAATGCTAACCAAGACTATGGTAATAATATTTATAGGAATAAAAATATCCGTAGGACTTAATAAGATATTTAAACCATATAACATTACAAAAGCAATACATATTTTTCTTAAAATCTTTATTATTTTATTTACCATAATTATCACATTAAACTATATGTGAACAATAGGATTTTATTCAGATATTTTTTTGCGGTCTTCTAAAGCTTTTTCTAAAGTGACATTATCTAAATAATCAATATCGGCGCCAATGGGAATTCCATGGGATAAACGAGATATAGTTACTTTCTTATTTTCTAAAAGTTTTTTGATATATAGCATAGTCGCTTCCCCTTCAATTGTGGGTTTAAGAGCCATAATTAATTCGGGATTTTCAAGTTTAGAAATTCGGGAAATGAGAGATGGTATGTTTACATCTTCAGGTCCGATATCTTCCATTGGTGAGATAAGACCATTTAAAATGTGATAAGTTCCATTAAATTTGCCCGATTTTTCAAAAGAAATTACGCTTTTGAAATCTTCAATAACGCATATTAAGTTTTTATCACGGGTTTCATCCGCACAAATATTGCATATTTCATTATCGGTAATATGGCCACATATCGTACAACGTCCTAAATTGTTTTTAGCTTTAGTTAATGCTTCGCTAAATTCAGCAATTTCTTCTTTACTATATTCAATAGCTGCTAGAGCATATCTTTCTGCACTTTTTTCACCTACTCCTGGTAGCTTCTTAAAGTAACTAATTAGATTTTCTAAATCATGAGGATAGCCCATTAAAATAAACCACCTAGTGAGCCATATGAACCCATTTTTTCTTCTAAATCTTTATCTACTTTATGAAAAGCATCATTTAAAGCTATTTTTATCATATCTTCTAGCATTTCCTTATCTTCAGCATCAATTTGGCCTGTGTATGTAATATTAAGTTTCAATAATTCTTTTTTACCATTTATTTCAACCTTGACCCATTCTGATGTGCCTTCATAGGTGGTATTATCAATTTCCTCTTTCTTTTTTGCAATATCTCTTTGCATCTTTTGGGCTTGCGCCATTATACTTTGCATATTCATTTTAAAATTCCTTCTTTCTTATTCTATTTCTATTTTATCACTATCAAAGATATTTAATGCTATTTCTTCGATATTTGATGTTTCATTTGTTTCTTTGCATACATTTGTTTCTGGTTCATCTATAAAATTATATCTAACTTTATTTTTTAAGTTTTCAATATATTTTTGACGTTCAAGTTGCCATCTATTGTTTGAAATAGCGATAAAGCTATAATTCTTATTAAACTGATTATTAAAATCATCGGTAATAACTTTAAGTTTTTCATTTACTAGATTAGCAGCGCTATCGCTATTATTGGTAATTATAATTACTTTATCACTAGCCGCGGCAATAGAACTATCAATAAGGACATTTAAGATGTTATTATCCTTTAAGTTGCTAACATATTCCGGCCATAATTTTTGAATTTCTTGTAAATATTCTTTTTTGGCATTTACAAAACAGTTATTAAGACGAATATTAATTAAATTTTCAAAATCTGGGACTATTTTGGAAGATTTTTTTTCTTCGAGGGGTTCATCTTCCATTTTTAAAGGTTTCGGAGCTGCTTTATCTTCAAAATATTTTAAAAGGGTTAGCTCTATTAGCTTGTAAGGGTCTATATTAACGTTTACATAGTTAGAAATTCCTGCTAGTTCAAAAGCCATTTCTTTTAGTTTGCTATATGGTAAGCCATTATAATTAGATTCAGTTTTCGATTTTATAGCTTCTTCTTCAATTATTTCTAAACATTTTTTAATCATTAATTTATAATCAGCGGCGATACTTTTAATTTTAGCCATTAATTCTAAGAATGCATTAATGTTATTAGTATTTATATACTCAAACATATTGATTATTTGCTTTTTGGATATAGAGCCAAAATGCTTTATAACATCATCGGCTGATATTTTATTACTAGAACTAGATAATTGATCTAATATGCTTAAAGCATCGCGCATGCCTCCATCACTTAGATAGGCAATTTCTTCTATAGCTTCTGGAGAAATTTCAATATTTTCGGATGTTACAACATATTCTAAACGTGAAATAATATCAACATTAGATATTTTATGGAAGTCAAAGCGTTGAGTTCGGGATAAAATAGTTATTGGAACAGCTTCAATATTGGTGGTCGCTAATATAAATACTATATGTTTAGGAGGTTCTTCTAAAGTTAAAAGCAAAGCATTAAAGGCACTAGTACTTAACATGTGAACCTCGTCTATTATATATACTTTGTATTTAGAATAGGCTGGGGCCAATTTAATATTATTAATTATTTCGCGAATTTCATCGACACCATTATTAGAAGCAGCATCAATTTCAATTATATCGGCATTACTTTTAAATTGCTTACAACTTTCGCATTCATTACACGGCCCTTCTTCGGTCGGATTAAGACAATTTATTGCTTTAGCAAATACTTTAGCTGTACTAGTTTTACCCGTACCTCTAGGGCCTGAAAATATATAGGCGTGCGAAATCTTGTTGTTTTTTACAGCATTTTTTAAAATGGATGTAACATATTCTTGCCCTATTATATTGTTAAAATTATCCGGTCTATATTTACGATAAAGAACTTTATAATCCATTTTAATCACCCATTTAAATTATATCATACATATTATTTTTTGTCTCTGTGCTTTTGAAAAAAATCCTTTAAATATTGCGAATATTCGCTTTCTAACATATATTTGTTCGCTTTGATTATATTGGTTTTATTATATTCTTTTTTATTTTCTGGTTTATCTAAAATATAATAAACATTTTTTATTTGAGATTGCTTGATTATGTGTTCACATATACTACAAGGTTTTAAAGTTACATAAAGTTCACAATCCCTTAAATGCCATGTTTTAAGTTTTTTACTAGCCTTTTTTATAGCATTTACTTCAGCATGATTTAAAATATTATTCTTTTTATGCCTTGTGTTATAACTTTTAGCGACTACTTTCCCTTTATATGTAATTAAAGCACTCACAGGCACTTCATTTTTTTGGGCAGCTTTTCTTGCTAAAAGCAATAATATTTTTAAATATTCTTCATTCATTGATATATAACTCCTTTAAACAAAAAAAGTGCACACAAACAGAGATTGATATGGCTGCTACTTTCCAGTCCTGACCAGATTACAATATATTTGTTGCACGTATTTAATTTATCATATTTTCATTTATTTTACAATACTTTTAGGTTTGATTTTGGATTATTTCTTTGCTTTTTGATGTTTCACGTGAAACATGTATTTAAAAATTGAAGTTTTAAAATATTTTTTAATTATGATTTATACTTAAAAACAAATATATTAGTTAAATTTTGCATAAAAATTTTTACTATAACTGTCTATATATAAATAAAATAAATAATTAATAATCAGCATTAAATTTGCGATATAAATAGACTTGAAAGCTCTAACTTACACAAAATCGGAGTAATATTAAACTATAATAATCGGTATGAGAGATCAAGAGGCAAATTTTTTTGTTGTGGCAAAACCAAGCGAGATTTTTTATATTAATTTTCTTAGCAAAGGCATAAATACATGGATAACAATTTATAATCGTTAATTTGATTGCGCACCATGTTTTCTTTTTGATAAGATAAATTGTAATGCTTTTAAATTTATAGAAAAATAAATTTTAAAACAATACATAAAAAAAGTTATAATAAATTTATTTTTTTGACTTTAGAATATAAAACAATGTTTCACGTGAAACATTGTTAATAACTTATTTAATTGTTTTGAATAGTAGAAAAGGAAAAATAGCAGAGTAATGATGTTATCATCCAGAAAGTAGGGCAGGTTGATGTTTCACGTGGAACATTTTAGATTTTCCGTGTGCTTTTTAAGTTATCCACACTTTATTTTTAGAGATTATATTAAATAAAACAAAAAAAATAATGCTTATTCAGCACTATTTTCTTCTTCTGATGATTTTGATTCAGAGTCTAATTCTTCTAAATTCTCTGGTTCTTTATCAACTAAGCTAATTGTTGTAACATATTGGTTTTCTTTTAAATGAATTAATCTAACTCCTTGTGTTACACGACCTAACGTATTAATTTGTTCCAAAGTCATTCGCATTGTTGTTCCAGTATTAGTCATTATAACAAGCTCTTTGTCTTCATCGACAACTTTAACAGAAGCAATATTTCCATTCTTTTCAGTAATATTTAAAGCTTTTACGCCTTTACTTCCACGACTTGTTTCACGGAAATCACTTACTAATGTCTTCTTACCATATCCTTTTTCAGTTACTAACAATATTTTATCAGTCTCTGTTACTACTTCAGCGCATACGCATTTACCGCCATCTAAGTTTATTCCTTTAACGCCACTGGCTGTACGACCCATAGCTCTAATGTATTCTTCTTTAAATTTAACCATACGACCTTTATCGCTACCTAGTAAGATATAATCTTCGCCTGTTGTTTTCTTAACTGCTATTAATTCGTCTGATTCACGTAAACTAATACTAATTTTCCCTGACGTACGTATGTTCTCAAATTCGCTAATTGCGGTTTTTTTAACCAGACCTTTTTTAGTAGTAAATAACAAATATTTGGCTTCATCATTTGGAGAAATACTAATCATAGAATTAATACTTTCGTCTTTATCAATTTGTAATAGATTTATTATTGGTAAACCCTTTGATTGACGCCCAAATTCAGGTATTTCGTATCCTTTTAAGCGATATACTTTCCCTTTATTAGTGAAGAATAATAAATAATCGTGACTAGAAAGATTAATCATTTGCTCGACAAAATCTTCCTCATTTGTACTCATACCTTTAATACCCATTCCACCACGTTTTTGAGCTTTAAATGTATCACTACTAGTACGTTTAATATATCCTTTATTAGTAAGAGCAATAAGAACATTTTCTTCTGGTATTAGGGACTCATCTTCGATATATTCAATGGCTGTCATATCAATTGTAGTACGACGTTTGTCACCATATTTATCTTTAATTTCTTCTAATTCTTCTTTAATAATGTTTAATACTTTCTCTTCAGATGCTAAAATGCTTCGAAGCTCATCAATTAGAGCTAATAATTCTTTTAATTCAGATTCTACTTTATCACGTTCTAAGCCAGTTAATCGCCGTAATTTCATTTCCAGAATAGCTTCAGCTTGAATTTCAGATAGACCAAATTTACTCATTAAATCAGCTTTGGCATTTTCGTCTGATTCAGCGGCTCTAATGACCTTTATTACTTCGTCGATATGGTCCAAAGCAATTTTTAAACCTTCTAAAATATGAACTCTTTTTTCAGCTTTATCAAGGTCAAACTTTGTACGACGAATAATTACTTCTTTTTGATGGTCGATATATTTAGAAATGATATCTTTTAAACCAAGAGTTTTCGGAACACCATTATCTAACATTAAGAAAATAATACCGTAAGTTGTTTGAAAAGCAGTATGCTTATATAATTTATTAAGAATAACTTGGGCATTTGCATCTTTTCGTAATGTAATTGTTATTTTAACACCATCTTTTAAATCTGTATGATAATCCGTAATGCCATCTAAAACTTTATTATGAACTAATTCTGCGACTTTGTTTTTTAGTTCTAAGGTGTTTATACCATAAGGAACTTCTTCAACTATAATGTATTCGCGGCCATTTTTTTCTTCAATATGAGCACGGGAGCGAATAGTAATACTTCCACGACCAGTTTCATAAGCTTTTTTGATACCACTATTACCTAAAATTACTGCGCCAGTTGGAAAGTCAGGCCCTTTGATATGTTCCATTAACCCCATGGTATCAATTTCAGGATTATTAATATATGCTATGCATCCATCGATTACTTCGCCTAAATTATGAGGGGGAATATTTGTTGCCATACCAACGGCGATTCCCATGGTTCCATTAACTAAAATATTAGGAAATCTGGCTGGTAAAACTTCAGGTTCTTTGGTAGTTTCATCATAGTTAGGTGTAAAATTAACTGTGTTTTTATTTATATCACGGAGTAATTCCATTGAGACTTTAGCTAACTTAGCTTCAGTATAACGATATGCCGCGGCACCATCGCCTTCGATATTACCAAAGTTACCATGACCATCAACAAGCATGTAGCGATAATTGAAATCTTGAGCCATACGAACCATAGCTTCATAAATACTTGAGTCGCCGTGAGGATGGTATTTCCCCATAACATCACCTACTATTGTGGCACTTTTACGATGCTGTTTTTCGGGAGTTAATCCATTTTGAAGCATATCATATAAAATACGACGGTGAACAGGTTTTAAACCATCACGAAGGTCTGGTAAAGCACGAGAGACAATAACACTCATAGAATAATCAAGAAAGGAATCTCGTACTTCTTTTACTATATTATTTTTTTCTAATCTATCCATATTAAACCTCCTATATGTCTAAATTTTTAACGTATGTAGCGTTGGTTTCTATAAATTCGCGACGTGGCTCTACTTCTTCACCCATAAGTTTAGTAAATATTTCATCTGCAGCAACTGCATCCTCAACGGTAATTTGCCTTAAAACACGTTTATTAATATCCATTGTTGTCTCATTAAGCTCCTCGGCGTCCATTTCGCCTAAACCTTTCATACGAGATATTTCATATTTGGTAGTTGGTGAAAGTGATGCTAAATATTCATCACGTTCCGCTTCATTAAGCACATATTTAATAGTTTTACCATGTTTTATACAGAATAATGGAGGTTGGGCAGCATAAACGTGTCCGGCCTCTACTATTGGTTTAAAGAAGCGATAAAATAAGGTTAATAATAATACACGAATATGTGAACCATCAACATCGGCATCGGTCATAATTATAATTTTGTGATAACGAAGTTTATCTAAGTTGAAATCATCGCCAATTCCGGTTCCAAATGCGGTAATAATTGTCCTAATTTCTTCATTTGATAAGGCTCTATCTAAACGAGCTTTTTCAACATTTAAAATTTTACCTCTTAAGGGAAGAATAGCTTGAGTCATACTATCACGACCTTTTTTTGCTGATCCTCCAGCGGAATCACCCTCAACCAGGAATATTTCACTAATTGTAGCATCTTTACTTTTACAATCTGATAATTTACCAAAGAAGTTAGAAACATCTAAAGCTCCACTTCGACGGGTTGCTTCGCGAGCTTTTTTGGCAGCAAGACGAGCACGAGAGGCGGTCATACATTTCTCAATAATTAATTTAGCTACATTGGGATTTTCCATTAAGAAACGTTCTAACCCAGCGCCAAATATGTCGCTTGCAATTTTTCTTACTTCACTATTACCTAATTTGGTTTTGGTTTGACCTTCAAATTGAGGGTCGGGATGTTTACAAGAAATAATCATTGCTAAGCCTTCACGAACATCATCGCCACTTAAAGCGTCATCTTTTTCTTTTAATATTTTATTATTACGAGCATAATTATTAATGATTCTAGTTAAAGCATTCTTAACTCCATCTTCGTGAGTTCCGCCTTCATAAGTATTAATGTTATTAGTAAAGGAATATAAATTACAATTATAAGAATCATTATATTGCATGGCAACTTCAATGCTAATATTATCGATTTTTCCTTCAACATATATTACTTCTTCATGAAGAGCTTGTTTATTTTTATTAAGCATATTTACATATTCAATGATTCCACCATTATAGCAAAATACATCTTTTTTCTCGTCAACACGTTCGTCTATTAAAGTTATTCTAAGCCCTTTATTTAAGAAAGCTAATTCGCGAAGACGCGTAGCCAAAGTTTCGTAGTTAAATTCGGTAGTTTCCTGAAATATTTTCGGGTCAGCTTTAAATGTAACCGTAGTACCAGTACGTTCTTTAGCACAAGTCTCGGTTATGCGCATTGGTTCGCATGGATGGCCACCATTTTCAAAGCGTTGATAGTGAACTTCGCCGTCGCGATAAACACGAACTTCAAGCCAAGTTGATAAGGCATTTACGACACTCGCGCCAACACCGTGTAAGCCGCCTGAGACTTTGTAGCCACCGCCACCAAACTTTCCACCAGCATGTAATACTGTGAATATTGTTTCAATCGTTGAAAGTCCAGTTTTTTGGTTAATTCCTGTCGGCATTCCACGACCATCATCTCGGACAGATACAGAATTGTCTTTATGAACTACTACTTCAATATCATCACAATATCCCGCTAAAGATTCGTCAACAGCATTATCGACTATTTCCCAAACAAGGTGATGAAGACCTTTTACACTTGTGGACCCAATATACATACCAGGTCGTTTTCGAACTGCTTCTAATCCTTCTAATACTTGAATATCATTATCTGTGTAATTATTTTCCATTTTTTACTCCTCCTTTATTTTACCGTCATAGATGTGATAAATGCAAGATTTAGATAATAAATTTGCATCAACATTATCAATTTCAGTTGTTGTTATAAATGTTTGTAATTCGTTATCAATTAATTTTATTATATTATTTATTTTTTTCTTATCTAATTCACTAAATAAGTCGTCTAATATTAAAATAGGTTTCTTATGAAGCTCTTCTTCAATATTTTTTATCTCGGCAAGCTTAAAAGCAATAACACTATTTTTTTGTTCACCAACTGATGAATATTCCCGAACAAGCTCTTTATCAACGACAAATTCATAGTCATCGTGATGAGGGCCAAACAAAGTTTTACCCATAATTATTTCCCGGGAAATATTTTTAGCATAAATTTTTAATAATTGCTCTTTGGTTTTGTTTTTAAATTCACTTTTATAATTAAGTGATAACTGGCCTTTATTGGTTATACTAAAATATATATCGCTAATGTAAGTATTAATATTTTCTATAAACTTTTTTCGTATTTCTACAATTTTAAGACCAATATCTATTAATTGTTCAGTTAAAATAATTAAAAAGTCATTTTGATATATATTTTTTTTATTAAGAGCTTTTAAATAAGCATTTCTTTGTTTTAAAACTTTATTGTATTTGGTTAATAAAACAGCGTAAGCACTATTAATGCCTGAGATTTCGATATTTAAAAGACGTCTTCTAGTCATAGGAGTGTCTTTAATAATTTTTAAATCATCAGGACTAAATAAAATAATATTTATTCTAGCGATGTAGTCACTTGTTTTAACAATTTTATTGTTATCAATTTTGAGACGTTTGCCAGCTTCATTAATAATAATTTTATACTTATTAGAAATATTATCTTTAATTGTTCCTTCAATTTTAGAAATGCTTTTACCTTTTTTAATAACAACATCATCGGCGCCAAAGCGGAAGCTTTTAGTAACAGCTAACATGTAAATTGCTTCGATTAAATTAGTTTTTCCCATACCATTTTGACCATAAATAATATTTGTCTTATTGGAAAAATTAATTTCTAATTCTTCATAATTTCGAAAATTTAGTAATTTTAAATTGATAATTTCCATTTTTAGCCCCTACTTTGATGTTATTTTAAGATAAGTGGTATTTATGTACTCCTATACCTAGATTAATTATATCATAAAAAAAAACCTTTTTAAAGGTGTTTTTTGTTATTTCGTTTTCTTATTGTTGATTCTAAACGGATAGCTCTTAAAACTTGTTTATCAAATATAGTATAACTAATATTTACAAGCATTTTTAATTGATTTTGAAACTCAACTATGACTTCAGAATCGTAAGGATAGTAATTAGCAAGATTATGCAAAATTATCCAACAGCATTTTTTATTGCGATGCGAATGCGTAGGAATTAAAATTAAATTTTTAACATTATTAATTACTATTGGCGGTTTATAACTTGTGCCTATAAGATAGGAACTTCCGTTTTGACATCCCTCTAAACTTGAACCATTTAATTGACAGTTCATATTTATAATATCGACTGGGTCCTCTGGTACTAAAAAACAATTGTGGTCTTCAATAATTCGAGACTCCTTTTTTTCTCGCATAATGGCTAAAGTTTTTTCATTTATGATATATGTCAACTTTATGCCCCCTTTCATGTATAAATGTTTATGTTATATCATAAAAGGAATGCGATATTTGTCGAAGCGTGGCGGTAATGTTAAATTTTAGTATGTTTTTATAGGTAATATTAATTGAATTAAAGATTCGTCTGTTAAAGATTTAATTATTAAAGGTTTAACATCACTATTTAGTAATAATAAAATGTCGTCTTCTTGCATAGTTTTTAAAGCTTCTAACATATATTTAGAAGAAAATGATATTTCAAGTTTTTCTTTATTGTTGGTTTCAACTGTTAAATTTTCTTCAACTTTACCTATTTCGGAAGCATAAGAATTGATAATCATTTTTGTATTTTCTAAAGACATTTTAACAATATTCTTGTCTTTACCTTGAGTAAGTAAAGCAGCTCTATCAATAGCATCGTTGAAATCCTTTTTATTTACTTTAACAATATAAGCAAATTCACTAGGAATTAAATTTGAAGTATTGGGATATGTTCCGCTTAAAAGATTTGTTTGAAAATTAATGTTTTTATATTTAAATAAAGCTTTGTTGTTGAAAATATGAATTTCTACTGGTTCTTCATCAGATATAATTCGTTCTAATTCCATAATATTTTTGCCAGGAATGACAATTTCAAATTCTTTTTCAACCGTTGTGGATAATTTAATGTTTTTCTTTGCTAAACGGTAAGAGTCGGTAGCAACTGTTTCTAAAACGTCTTTATTAAATTTTAGATTTATACCTGTTAAAATTGGTCTTAATTCTTGATTTGAAATGGCAAAAACTGTTTGATTTATTATGGTTTTAAATAAATCGCCAGCAATAGTTATAGGTTCTTTACTTTCCTCTAGTTTAATATCGGGATAATCATTAATGTCTAAACAGTTTAAATTATATTGGTTATTGTCGGTATAGATTTTAATTTTAAGTCCATCTATAACTTCAAAATTTATAGTGTTACTTGGCATTTTTCTAATAATGTCTAATATATATTTACTTTGAATTATTATACCTCCAGTATTTGTAATATTTTTAATGTCTTTTGCTTCAATTAAAACTTTAATTGTTAATTCTGAATCACTAGCAGTTAGAAATAATCCTTTATCTGTTAGTTCAAATTTTATTCCATTTAAAATAGGAATGACATTTTTGGTTGATATTGCTCTTATAACATTGTTTAATCCTTCTAAAATAATATTTTTTTCAATTGTGAATTTCATATTTAATTCCTTCTTTCTAATATATTAATATTTATTATACTGTTGATAATGTTTGTAACCCGTTTTTTTCTTTTATTTTCTTAGTTTTTTTAGGTTTTGGATGTTGATAGATCGGTGTTTATTAACATTATTTTAATATTTTATCTACAATTTGGCTTTTATCTCCTTTATAATTTTCTCGAGTTCTTTATTGGATAACAACTCTTTTTCAATTTTATCACAAGCAAATATTACTGTGGAGTGGTCTCGTCCTCCAAATTCTAGCCCGATTCTTGGAAATGTTTCATCAGTTTCGATGCGGCATAGATACATGGCAAGTTGTCGTGGATGCGCTACTTTGTTACTACGCTTTTTGCCTTTTAAGTCATCAATAGTAATATTATAATGGTCTGCGACAGCTTTTTGAATTTTTGTGATATTATTGTTAGAATAAATGTTTTTATTAACAAAATCTTTTAAAGCTTCACAGGTGAATTCCAAGTCAATACTTTTAGGAACTATCATTGCGGTATAAGCCATAAGCCTGTTGATAGCACCTTCTAAAAATCGGATGTCATTAAGACAAGCATTAGCAATATATTCGATACTTTCTTCTTTGATAATGGATGCCAGACTGGTATTTTCGATTTTTTTTCGGATAATTCGACATCTTAAATCGAAATCAGGAGGATAAATATCAACGGGAAGACCCCACATAAATCTTGATCTTAGTCGTTCTTCTAATATTTTTAAGTCATCTGGAGAGCGGTCACTACTGATAATTATTTGTTTATTCGATTGATGCAGATAATTAAAAGTGTTAAAGAATTCTTGTTGGGTTTTTTCGGCACCGACTAGATATTGAATGTCATCAATTATTAATACATCTACATTGCGGTATTTGTTTTTAAATTCGGTTGCATATTCAATAGTGTTTTTAGCATTATCAGGGTTAGCAATATTGGTATATTCGGTCATGAATTCATCACAAGTACAATACAGGACTTTACGATTTGAATTTGCAGTAATAAAGTTTCCAATCGCATGCATTAAATGGGTTTTACCAAGACCACTTTTACCATATATAAATAAAGGATTGTGAATACGTCCTGGAGCTTCGGCAACAGCCATGGCTGCAACTTTGGCTAGACGGTTAGTATCACCAACGACGAAGTTTTCAAAATTTAAATTAGGATTTAAGTTGGTATCAAAATCTTTGTTAGTAAAATCTTCGTTATTAACACTTGGAGATTTAATATTAACTATTTCTTCTTCTAAAATGAAATCGATATCGTAATTGATATTAGTGATAGAATATAAAGTTTTTTCAATTAGACTGTAGTAGTTATCGCCTAGCATTTTTTTGTGAATTTCCATTGGTACTTCAAAAGTGACGGAAGTATCAGTTAAGTTAATTATTTTTAATTCATTAAACCAGGCATGAAAAGATGCTGGATTTATCTCTTTATAGATGCTGTCTAAGAATTTTTTTAATAATTCATCATTTCCCAAAAACCTCACCCCGCAGTCTGTAAATGTTTATAGCTCCATTTTAACGCATTTTGTTTTTAAAGAAAAGCCTAAAAATGAAAATATTTTTTATTCACAAGTTATAAACAGGCATATGACCTTATAATACCTTATAAATCGACATTTATCAACATTATTCACAACTTTTTTAGAATAATTTTAACAATTAACAAAGTGAATATTATGTTTTTAAAGTTAGTTTTGTGGATAAGTATAGAGAAATTTTAGAAGTGATGAGGAAATACGGGGAAAAGTTGGTACTAATGATTTGTGGATAACTTTATACTTATGCACTTTTTTAGCGAAAAAGGCTGTTGATAGAAAATAGATAGAAATAATTTAATTTTATGTTGTTGTTAGTTTTTTGTTTATAGTGAATTTTAATAACACTACTAACAATGGATGGGAATAATTTGATGTTTTAAGAATAATTTTTAGTAAAAATAGTCTTTAGATAAAAGTTGTCTAAAATGACTTCCATGAGGTTTTAGTGGAAAAAACTTGACTATAATGCAATAAAATATTATAATTAAACCACTTGAACTTTTAAGGAGGTGCAATATATGAAAAGAACATATCAACCTAATAATCGGAAAAAAGCGAAGAAACATGGATTTTTTGCTCGTAAAGAAACTAATATTTTAAAAAATAGACGTAAAAAAGGTCGCAAAGTATTATGTAAGTAACCACTATTTTTAAGTGGTATTTTTTTTCTTAATAATTATTGGATGTGATAAAAATTTGAAAAAGTATGAAATTGTAAAGAAAAATATAGAGTTTAATGATATAATTAAAACAGGGAAGTTTTTAAAGAATAAATATTATAATATATATTATAAGGATAGTGTTACCAAATTTCCTAAGTTTGGCTTTGCTGTAAGTAAAAAATGTGGTAATGCGGTGGTGAGGAATAAATTAAAAAGGCAACTTAGAATGATTGTAGATAATAATAAAAATTTATTTAACGCTTTTAATGATTATATTATAATGGTGAGAAAAGATATTGGAAGTATTAGTTATCAAGAAATGGAATATAATTTGATAAATTTAGTACTTAAGAAAGGAACAGAAAAGTGAAAAAATTAAAAATTGGCGTGTTAGCAATAATGCTTTTATCATTAACCGCTTGTGGTAATAGTAATTATATTATGGATGGTGATAAAAAAACTGTTGAAAATAAATCAACAGGACAGATTTTACAGAAAGATATTTTATGTAAGCCGGAAGATAAAGAATTGGATGAACTTTATACGAAATATAAGGACCAAACAAAGATTGATTATGATAAGATGCCAAAATGTAGTGATTTTAAATTATCTAGTAATAAATCAACGGGAATTTGGGAAGGCATATTTGTAAAACCATTAGCATTTCTTATTTTGAAGTTTGGATATTTAATTAACAGTTTTGGGCTTGCGGTTATCTTAATTGGTTTAGCAATTAGACTTATTTTAATGCCTATTTCAAGAAAAACGATGAGACAATCAGAAAACATGAAAAAAGCTCAGCCAGAATTAGCGAGAATTGAGAAAAAATATGCAAATAAAACGGATAATGAAGCGATGATTGCAAAATCGCAAGAAATGATGATGGTCTATAAAAAATATAGTATAAGTCCTTTTGGTAGTTGCTTACTTGCTTTTATACAACTTCCGTTGTTCTTTGCTTTCTTACAAGCGATTAATAGAACACCAGCGATTTTTGAGGATAAATTTTTAGGTTTGGTTTTAGGTAGGACGCCAATGGTGGGATTATTTGAATATCATGAGTGGCTTTATATAATAATTATTGTCCTTATTATCTTAACTACTTATTTATCTTTTAGACATTCGATGTCTTCAACAACACAGACGGGAAATCCGGAAATGGAAAAACAAATGCAATTTATGTTTAAATTTATGATTGTAATGATTTCGGTAGCATCTCTTTATTTATCAACAGCGATTGCCTTATATTGGATTGCTACTAATGGATTTGTAGTATTGCAGACGTTTGTGTTTAAAAAGCTTGATGAACGTAAGGATAAAAAAGGTGAAATAATTAAACCTAAAAAAGCTCAGAAGAAAAGAGGTAAGTAGTAATGAATGTAGTAAAAAAGAGTGCAAAGACGAAAGAAGAAGCTTTAAATTTAGTATTAAAAGAATTAAATGCGAGCGAAGCAGAAGTAAATTATGATTTCTTAGAGATTAAAGGGGGGTTATTTAAAGGAACAACTTATGAATGTTCAGGTTTTTTAAAACTTGATATTATAGCAGATGTAGAAGAATATGTGAAAACAGTTATTACAAGCATGGGTGCAACTGTTAATTTAGAAGTAAGTACAAGTGAGAATACGACGACAATTAAAATATATTCTCCAGATAGTGCTTTGATAATTGGTAAAAATGGTCAAAATTTAGCAGCACTTAGTGTGCTTGCGAAACAGTTGGTGAAAAACATTACTTTTAATGGCCCAAGAATTATTTTAGATGTGGAAGATTATAGAGAAAAGCAAATTAAAAGATTGGAGCGACTTGCGAAGAATTTAGCTTTTGATGTTAGAAAGACAAAAGTTGATGCACAAATGGATAGTATGAATTCTTATGAAAGAAGAATTGTACATAATGTTCTTACTAATTTTAAAGATATTAAGACGGAAAGCGTTGGCGAGGAACCAGATAGACATATTATAATTAAGTATGTGGGAGAGTAAAGGCTTTCCTTTTTTTGTTAATTTATTAAAAGTATGATAGAATGTATAAGTAAGGTTTTGGTGTATATTTTATGAAGTGTAAATATATTTTAAAAAATGGTCAAAAATTATATAGCTATTGTACTGAGAATCATTTATCTTACGGATGTATTTCATTTATGGTAAGGTATTATTCTAAAAAATGGGTGAAGAAAAATTTAGAAGAGATTATTAATTATGTATTAGATAAATATATAAAAAGAAAAAGGAATAATGATATTATAGCTTTTATTAAAAATATAGAAGAAAGGAATATTGTTAGTTTATTAAACATTGCGACAACTTTAAATATTGAATATAATGCTATGAGGCGGGTTCAAAAATATGGCTTTTCAAAAAAAGAAGCTTTTTATATTGTGTGGTTTTTATATGATAGGATTAATAAATCAGGAAAAATTAGTATATCTAATAAAAAAATTGTAGAATTTATAGATATTTATAATACTATTGAGTTTGATATTGAAAATGAGTTAATGGTTATAATTTTATTTATAAAGCTTGGTAATAATGAAGCAAAAGAATATTTATTAAGAAGAAGACAGAGAATTATAATGAATATAATTAATAGAAATATTTATAATCGTTTATATTATCAAAATAACAAAGAAGATATTTTTAGCGAAATTATGCTTAATGAATTAAAATTGTATAATAATATATATTTGAATAATATACCTCAAATTATGAAATATTTAAATATACATGCAAAGTATGCAGTGATTAAATATATTAATAATGATAAAGAGAAAAATAATGTACATTTTGAAGATAGTATTTTTGAGAATAAGTGCCGATATGATTTTATTTCTTCTTAAAATAATATTTTGAGGGTAAAATACTATTTAAGGACAATTTTTTTAGTTTTTCATATATTACATTAGGTGATAATCATGAATGAAAGGGCAAATAAAAAAGTAGTAATTGATCCAGGTCATGGCGGGAGTGACCCAGGTACTAGCGCGAATGGAATAGTAGAGAAAGATTATACTTTAATGATAAGTAAATATATGGCAGATAGGCTAAATGAATTAGGTATAGAAAATGCTCTTACTAGAACTAGCGATACGACACTTAGTGCTTCTGACAGACCAAAGAAAACACAAAGCTTATTTGGAAAAGGTAATGATGTTATAGTTGTATCTAATCACATAAATGCAGGAGGAGGAGATAGTCATTGTGTAAAAAGTATGTATAACGATTAAAGCTAATAGAGTTTGATTTAGTCAAACTTTATTTTTTCTTTTATTTATTTTATCATAGTAGCATGAAAGGAGGATTTATGAATAAACCTTATAAATACAAAGATTCTTTTTACTTTTTTAATCATGATATTTTTAATGATATGTTTAATAGAAAATGTAATAAGGATAGATTAAT
>CAOKNI010000013.1 GCA_948470005.1 uncultured Mycoplasmatota bacterium | reverse complement strand
AAAAATTAAAGTCAAATTTTATAAGAAAATACTTGACTTTATTATGAGAGGAAAATATTTAATGTTTGAAGAAATGACTAAAACTATAAATAGAGTAAATCCTAAATGGTCAAAAGATTATATTATTCGTTTTTTATATGTTAAATTAGCTCCTTTTTTTGAAAGAGATTTAGAATACTTTTTAAAAAGTCCAGAAGAACAATACCAAGAGTATAAAAACGGATTTGTTAATCGGGTGCCGAAAGTCGTATGTAGTACATTTGCAGATTTTTATGTCGATTTATTTGCTAGTTTTGGAATTAAGGTGAAAAAGATAATTGCTAATAAAAATAAAATACCTTTATTTGCTTTAATTGTTGAAGATGATAATGGTTGGTATTACTTAGACCCCTTAAACGATTTATTTCGTAATCAATATGGCTTAGATACGAATTACTTTGCTCATGTTCCATCTATAAATAAAACTATAACTAATGATTATCCCTTTTTAACAGATTTAACACCAGAATATATTTCCAAAATTGATTGCGAACTTAATTTATATCCTTATAATATGTCTTTATCGACTGTGTTCGAGGTTTTACGCCATGAAATGCTCAAGACCTGTAAATTGGCAAAAGAATTAGGTATATCTCGAAAAGATATTGTAACTTTAGCTGAAATAAAGTTTTTAATAGCAAGTGAGCATTTAATAAATTTAGGTTGTGTCCCTGGTGCTTTAGAAAGATTACAGCTCTATGAATATTTACGTAAAACACTCTTGAATAGTCTTGAAAAAAAGCATACTTTTATTAAATTAGGTCCTAATAAAAATGTAAATGTAGATTTTTATAATCCTTTAATTGGAAGTATGACTATTTATGAAGAAAGAAGAGAAAATGGCTTTTATTCTTTAGTAAGAAAAAAAGAAGAATTTACTTTTCCTCTTCCATCATGATTTCATGAATCATTTCTTCTTCGTTTTCCATATCTATTTCTTCAATACGGTCAACGCGACATTTTTCGCTTAATAAAATGGCTTCAACTTTCTTTACGGCTTCTTCTAAAATATCATTTACAACCACATAATTATATTTATTAATTTCATTTAATTCTTGATATGCTCTTTTAAAACGTTTGATTATTTGGTTGGCATTTTCTTCATTACGGGCTGTAATACGCTCTTTTATTATTTCCATAGAAGGTGCCATTACAAAAATAAGAATAGTTTCAGGAAATAATTCTTTTATTTGTTTAGCTCCTTCTACTTCAATTTCTAATAAAACATCAAATCCCGCATTTAATTTTGCTTCAATTTCCGCTTTGGGCGTGCCATAATAACAGCCATAATGAACTTTAGCATATTCTAAAAAATCGCCATTTTCTACTTTTTTTAAAAATTCTTCTTGAGTAACAAAATAATAATCCTTTCCGTCTACTTCACTTCCTCTTTTAGGCCTTGAAGTATAAGATATAGATAAATATAAAGTTTTATTTTTTTCTAATAAGTGTTTAACTATTGTTCCTTTGCCAGCACAAGTAGTACCAGAAATAATAATTAAATTTCCTCTTTTTTTGGATTTTATCATGAGATTACCCTCTTTTCTAACCTTAATTTACCATAAATGTTAGGTTATAGCAAGATAAATATTAAAAATTTAGTAAAGAAAAAGATATCTTAAAATTAATATCTTTATTTAAAAAATTTATCAATACTATAATTTAAATAATACTTATTTTATATAATTCATAAATAGATATAGTATTTAAACCATTTTCATATTTCTTTAAAAGCTCTCTTTTAATATCAGTATAATGACTAAGCTCTTCTAAAGATAATTTTCTATTTTTGCGATATTTAACAATGTTTTTACCAACTATTTTATACATTTGGGGATTAAATTTGTAATCCATGTTACACCTCAGGTATATTGTACACTTTTTTTTAAAAATTTATAAAGTCTTTATTCTAGAAAAAACTTATCCATAGAGACATTTAACACTATCGAAATTTTATAAAGTGTATTGAGGGTCATTCCTTCTTTACCATGTGTTGTTTCAAATCTTCTTAAAAAATCGTTGGAAACTCCAATATCTAGGGCTAATTGTTCTTGCGTAACGCCTGCTAGTTTACGGTATTTTCGGACATTACTTGCTACTACTTCAATTATATTTTGGTTAAAGACAAAATCTCTTCTAAATGTTGTCATTTATATTCACTCTCCACTATTTATTTTACTAGTTTAAGAGATTTTATTCTATGAAGTATTACTTTCCTAAGTAGTAGATTTCTCTTTTAAAATTTTTAATTCATTACTCTTTTAAACATTTTTTCTAAATCATATATACTAAACTTAATGATAGTTGGACGACCATGCGGACAGTTATAGGGGTTATCACACATGACTAATTCTTTTAGTAATTCACTAATTGCTTCTATACTGATGTGCATATTAGCCTTAATACTCATTTTGCACGCAAGAGTTATAGCAATATTTTCGTTAAATTTAACAGGGTCAAATTTATCTTTATTTAAAATAACTAAATCAATAATTTTTCTAACACTTTCTTCTTCATGACCTTCTAAAATCCAAGTCGGATGACCAATAACTTTAAAAGTGTTTACGCCAAATTCTTCAATAATAAAACCCAGGTTAGTTAATATATTTAAATTATCTTTCAAAACAACATAATCGCTAGCGGGCAATTCAATATTTATAGGGAGAAGAAGATTAGCGGTTTTAATTTCACGATTTTTTAAAGCTGCTATATATCTTTCATAATTAACTCGCTCTTGAGCAGCGTGTTGGTCTATAAGATAGATGCCCTCGTCATTCTCGGCAATAATATAGGTACCTAAGGCAAGTCCGACCGGATAAAGAGTTAAAGATTTCATTTCTTTATTAATAACTAATTCTTTCTTAGCGACTAATTCACAAGTTTCATTATCTTCTTTTAAAACTTTAAAATCTAATTCTGTTTGAATGCTTTCGCCTTCTTCTTTTTTAGCCATGGCAGAAACAATATCTGCGATAACCTCATTCTTGATAATATTTACACTTTCATCCTTAAGAGCATTTGGAATCAAAAGATTGTTATATAATGTATCTTTTATAGTCTTGTATATAAGATCATATAAATCGGATATTTTACTTAAATTAATATCTTGCTTAGTTGGATGAATATTAACGTCAACTAAGGTGGGGTCAGTATTAATTTTTAAAACGACAATGGGATATTTACCTTCAGGCTTATAAGTGTAATAAGCATCATTAATAGCTTTGTTAATATCCATATTTCTTATCACGCGATCATTAACAAAAGTATTAAAATTGTTACGGTTAGATTTTAATATTTCTGGTTTACAAATATAACCATAGATATCAAAATCATCAGAGCTAGCCTTAAATTCAAGCATCTTGTTAGAAACGTTAAGGCCATATATTTCATGAATTGTTTTTAATAAGTTGCCACTTCCACTAGTTTTTAAAACGACTTTTTCATTATTGGTAACGGTAAATTTAATATTTGAATGAGCGAGAGCTAGATGCTCCATTAAATTAAGGGTATTATAAAGTTCGGTATTTTCCGACTTTAAATATTTAAGACGTGCTGGGGTGTTATAAAATAAATTAGTAACAGTAATATCAGTACCACGTCTTAAATCACCTGCTGTATCTTCGATAATATTTCCGCCTTTAATATGAATGAAGCTTGATTCAGTACCATCACTCGTTTTTAAAGTTACCTCAGAGACACTCGCAATAGATGGTAAAGCTTCACCACGGAATCCCATTGTACTAATGAAAAACAAATCATCATCACGAATTAATTTACTAGTCGCATGTCTTAAAAATGCTGCATGTGCATCTTTATTGTCCATTCCTACCCCATCATCGATAACCTCTATTTTTTCTAATCCACCTTTTAAAAGATGTACAAAAATATTAGTTCCTGCGGCATCAATACTATTTTCAACTAGTTCTTTAACAATGCTAGAACATTTTTCGACAACTTCGCCAGCCGCAATTTTATTAGCGAGATTATCACTCATTACTTGTATTTTACTCATATTCATCCCCACTCATGTTTGGTCTAATTTCTAAAGTTTTAATATTCGAGATAATTTGACAACTATTTTTAATATTTATAAATCCTAAACCGGAAGTAACTAAATCACTATTGTCAGGGACTTTAAGACTTAAACCATTTTTAATATTATTTTTAAAAATACGTTTTATATTGTGATGTCCTGTGTAAATTGTTATTTTATTGGAATTTGCAAAAAAGAATTCTAGGTGATTGTCAATAATAACAGTTGTAGGCTTAGTTATATTAAATGTTACAGGTTTAATTTCTCTTTTTAGTTCTTCCTCGCTTGCAAATAGGTAATTATATCCTGGAGTATCGTAAACAGTAAAATCGCTAAATTTTAATTTAATAAAGTCTAGAGTTGTATTTGGCTTATTGCTGACTACAATTTCTTTTCTATAACCATTTTGTTTTAAAATACTATTAATAAATGTTGATTTTCCAGCATTTGTAATACCCATAATATAACATGTATTTACATTTAGCTTGGTCATATATTTAAAAATATTTATATTTTGAAAATTGTTTTTATTACTAATGAAAGCAATATTATCTTCGATATTATATACTTTCTGGAGCCAAGTTTTAATTTTAGAAAATTTCATATCGCGTCTTAAAATATCACTTTTACTAATAACTAAAATTTTAGTTAATTTTATTTTTTTGAAAATATTTAAAGTTTCTTTGTTTAAATTAAGATAATCTATTAAGAAAAACACAATGCCTTTATTTTCATTCACTTTAGCTAAAACTTTATCATAGTCAATACTCTCTAAATCTTTTTTTTCACCATAATTCTTAAGTCTAAAACAACGCATGCAATAGTTATTTTGAAGATTAGGTGTATAACCAGGCTTGTTTTTAAACTCACTTTGCAGAGAAAGCCCGCATCCAATACATTTTTTAATCATAAAAAACACCTTTAATTAAAATATTTTTTTTCTTTAATTTGCGAAAGATAAATTTTTCAAAAAAGCGATTAATTTTGGTACCAAACTTTTCATACTCACCGATAGGACCAATTAAAATAGAAGTTATCCCTACCCTATTAGCACCAAAAATATCTGTTAAAAGTTGGTCCCCTATCGCAGCAATTTCATATTCTTTGAATTTATAGATTTCCATAATTTTTAAATATTTCTTTTTAAAAGGTTTATGGCTAGATGCGGCGACATCGACATTTAAGCCTTCTTTAAAAGGAATTAATCTTTTACGATTGCTGTTAGATAAAATTATGATTTTAAAATCTCGCTCTAAATAAGCAAATAACTCTTTTAATTTTTTATTAGGCACATCAGTTTTTACTGGTACAAGTGTATTATCTAAATCAAATAATAAACATTTAATGCCTTGCTTTTTAAGTTTTTTATAATTTATATCATATATATTCTTTTGATAAATATCAGGTATAAAATTTTCCATACTCTTCACCTAATATTCATTATATCAGTAAAAACTAAAAGAAACTAGCATATCATACTAATTTCTTTTAATTTTTATATTATTTAAGAGCACTTAAAACATTACTTATAATATCAATATTATCTATCGCATCACTTATTTTATCAGTAGTTCTAAGACGATATTTTATTTTCATATCCTCTTTAAATTTTTTAACACGCAAAGAATCCCTATTAAGTTCCTTGATCCAATATGAATTATGTTTTAATAAATCCCACATCTTAACATCTTTTTTTAATTCAATTAAAGCATTCATTTGCATGTTTAATCCTCAAAAAATTTATTAATAGGACGAGGTGTAGATGGCCCTTTAATATTTCCAATATTGCTTGTTCCTTTGGTAGTTAGTTCTTGTACTAAGCCTAATGCTTTTTGAGCAGTATTTATATGTTTTTGAACAGAGTCCATATCAATATTTTTTACAATATCGGTAATATTTCCAAAACTACTACTAGTATTAACTTTATTAAAATAGGTATTCCACGCTCTATCATCTTCACCATATATGTCATATATTTCATATAGTTTTTGCCATGAAGTATCCCCTGATTTAATACTACTTAATAATTCAGGATGATTTTTAGCAAAACTTTTGAAAGCATCTTTTTTATCCATAACATCACCATTAAAATATATGTTAAGAATTTCATTTTATTATTGTTATATATATTTTAAACACACAAAAAGACTTCACCTTTTTTGAAGCCTTTTTTATATCTTAAAATCATCTAAAAAATCTTCCATGGATAAAACTTTGTTTTTTTCTTCTTTTGGTTCTTCAATTTCAGTTTTCTTTTCTGTTTTTTCCTCAGTAATTTTTTCTTTTAGAGCAACTTTGGCTGCTAAATCCAGTTTATATTTACTGATATTAGAACCAGTTGAAGCTAAATCCATTATAGCAATATCACTATTTTTAAGAATAGTAATCTCCGCATCAGCTTTAGTTAAAACTAAATCACGTGAGCTCGTACCAAGCACATTTAACACTTTATAAGTTACCGTTTTAGTTTTCTTTAATAGTAAACTACCTCTTTTTGCTCTACTGTGCAAATCTAAATCACTAATTTTAACTCTTTTAGCGGTTTTATTATCGGTAAATACTGTAATGTACTCGGTGAAATCATTATAACTAAACAAATTAATTACTACATCATCTTTCAAACTAATGCCTTTAACGCCACTTGCTTTAGCTCCAATTACTGGTACCTCTCCAGAATTATAATTTAAATAATAACCATTTTCTGTCACAATTATTAATTTACCTAAATCTTTTACAACACTTATAAGTTCATCTTCTGCTTTAAGCTTCATGGCCACCATTGGTTTAGTACACCTTAAAACTTCAAAATCGCTCATGAGAGTCCGTTTAACATTTCCTAGTTTAGTTGCTAATATTAAAGTGTCAGATTTATTATAAACAAAGGAAGCTATAACTTTTTCGCCTTCGCTTAACATAATAATATTATTGACATGCTTACCTAAATCTTTCCATTTTATTTCAGGAATTTTATACACCGGAATAAATAAATAATTACCTAAATTAGTATAAATAAGTAGGGTATCAAGAGTAGTGCAATCATATAATCCTGTTACAAAGTCGCCAGGCTTTAAAGTAGTATCCTCGGTACTTGCAGCATAGCTTTTACTACTGACTCTTTTTACATATCCTTCATTTGTAACCACTACGACCACGTTTTCTTTAGAAATCATTTCTTTTAAATCTAATTTTATTTCGGGAGCTTCGTCTAATATTTCGGTTTTACGAGGTTTTGCATAATCTTTTTTGATAATCTTTAACTCTTTTTTCATAACGTATTTTAATACTTCTTCATCATTTAAGATAGCTTTTAAACCTTCAATTAATTTCGCTAGTTTCTCCATTTCTTCTTGTAGTTCTAAAACATCAGTATTAGTGAGTTTATATAACTGTAAAGTAACGATAGCCTCAGCCTGCTCCATAGTAAAAGTGAATTCCTTTACTAAATTATTTTTAGCGTCACTTTTATTTTTACTAGCACGAATTACCTTTATTACTTCATCTAAAATCGATAAACACTTAATTAAGCCTTCGACAATATGCATTCTTTTTTCATACGTTGCTAAATCAAATTTCGTTCTATTTATAATAAATTCTTTTTGATGAGCAATATAAGCATCTAATATTTCTAAGATACCAAGAGTTTTAGGAACACGATTAACAATAGCAACCATATTATAATTATAAGATATTTGTAAATCGGTATTTTTAAATAAATAATTTAAAATGACTTGAGCATTAGCACCACTTTTTAAATCAATAGCGATTCTTAGACCTTCACGGTCTGATTCATCACGAACTTCGGCCATACCATCAATTTTTTTATCGATACGGATACCATCAATTCTATTTACTAATAAAGCTTTATTAACATCGTAAGGAATTTCCGTGATAACGATTTTTTCTTTGCCTTTTTCTTTTACTATTTCATATTTTGACCTAACAATTACGCGTCCTTTACCAGTTTTAAAAGCATCTTTAATTCCATTAATACCACAAGCAATACCACCTGTTGGAAAATCAGGACCTTTAACTATTTCTAAAATTGTATCTAGCTTACAGTTTGGCGAATCTATTCTTTTAATGGTTGCATCAATTATCTCGCCAAGATTGTGAGGCGGAATATTAGTCGCATAACCAGCACTAATACCCATAGTACCATTAACAAGTAAATTGGGAAATTTAGCAGGTAATACTGTGGGCTCTAATAAACGGTCGTCAAAGTTAGGAGCAAATTTAACAGTATTTTTATCAATATCACCTAAAAGTTCATTACTTATTTTAGAAAGTCGCGCTTCTGTATAACGATATGCTGCGGCGCCATCACCATCCATGGAACCATTGTTGCCTTTCATATCAACTAATATTGTGTTTTGCTTCCACCACTGGCTCATACGAACCATAGCATCATATACCGAAGAGTCACCATGAGGGTGATATTTACCTAAAACATCACCGACTGTTGCGGCACATTTGACGTACTTTTTATCATAGGTATATCCTGCTTTATACATAGCAAATAATATTCTTCTTTGAACAGGCTTTAAGCCATCCCGAACATCAGGTATGGCACGGTCTTGGATTATTTCTTTTGCATAAGCTCCAAAACGTACACCCATTATTTCTTCTAAAGCATAATCTTCAATTCTTTTTAATATATCTTGCATATACTTCACCTTAAATAATTTTATCATAAAAAAAAGTATAAAGAAACTAACTTTACACTTTTAATCACAATTATTCTGGTTTTTTACGCACTAAACTAGGATATTCTTGTTGTAAGTCCGGATAAACATAAAAACTCTCTATATAACTATTACTAATATACTTAAAGAATTTAAAAAAGTCTAGATTTTGTTAAGTTTTATTCCTTAGTTTTTAGTTTCTAGAGATTTAACTTTTTCTAAACTTAAGCCCGTTGCTTTTATAATATCATAAATATCCATTTTCATGTTTAACATATTTCTAGCTATTTCTAAAGCCTTTTCGTTTTTACCTTCTTTTAGACCTTCTTTGCGACCTTCTTTTAGACCCTTTTTACGCCCCTCTTTTAAACCTTTTTTCATGCCTTTGTTGGTCGCAATAACCTCGGCCCACTCACCAAAATATCTTTTAGCCGCTTCTTCATTTACATATGCATCTAGCCAACTATCAAACTCTAATAACATTTTATCACCGTTCGCTAATAAACGCCTTTCCTCAATAGTCTTTGCCCCAATAAATTTTATCCAACGCATCTCTTCTGTAAGTTCATTATATGGTATATTGGGTAGTTTGTCAATTCTATAATATAGGACTTTGAAATTTGCTAATTCATAATTTTCATCTTTAATGTGATACTCACCTATACTTTTAAAATTATCAGGAAATTTTTTAAAAACTCCATCAATAATATTTATTTGTATAACCTGTTCTAAAGTGTTATAATCCTCACCTATTTTTTTAGTAGAATACATATACATAACATAACAAGCTGATTTATCAAATGAGGCATAATCAAAAGAAGTATAACACTCTAAATTAACTTTGTAACTGGCAAATTTAACTACAACATCTCCGCGCATACTCTTATGGTTTATTTTGTTTTTTCGAAAAACACTTTCATATTCTACTTTTAAATTTTGCCAAATAATATTTTCTTTTAAATCAAGAACAATACTTAAAAATCTTACTAATTTATCACGATTATCGGGATGAGCAAAAGCCTCTTTAAATAAAAGGTCATGTTTTAAAGGCATAAAGATATGATTCCCATTTTCTACTTTCATTTATTTTTTTTCTCCTGTAAAATCAAATTAACATAAAAGAAAAAGATAGTCAAAAAACAGATTTGTAAAAATCTGCGGCTAAAAATACAAAAATCTGCACGAAATTGATGCAGATTTATAAAAATTTGTTTAAAATCACTACAGATTTAAGAAAATCTGTAATTTACTAGTTTTTTTAAATTTTACACATTTTTGACATATTTTTATTTCTTTAAGATACGTAAAGAATTTAATATAGTAATTAAAGTTACACCCGTATCGGCAAAAACAGCTAAAGCCATATTAGCAAAGCCAAATGCTGCTAAACCTAAAATCGCTAGTTTTGTGCTAATAGCAAATATTAAATTCATGGTAATTATCCTACTTGTTTTATGAGAAATATTAAGCACTTTTAATATACCTTCTAAATTGTCATTCATAATTACAATGTCACTAGCTTCAATTGCACTATTGCTTCCAATTTCACCCATGGAAATACCAACATCAGCGAGAGCAAGAGCTGGGGTATCATTTATACCATCACCAACAAATATTGCTTTATGAGATTCTTTTAATTCCGCTAATTTCTGGTATTTTTCTTCAGGTAATAATCCAGCAAAATAAGTATCAATATTTATTTCGTCAGCGACCATTTTAGCAAATGACTCATTATCACCAGTTAGCATAATCGTCTCAAGATTTAATTTGCTTAAACCCATGATTACATATTCAGCATTATCTTTAATGTTATCCGTAAAATTTAGGCTTCCAATGACCTCACCATCGACACTTAAAAAGACATTAGCTTGCTTATTAGTGCTAACAAATTCGGCACGCCCTACTTTTACTCTTTGACCATTTAATTTATAGCTTAACCCTTGCCCTTCAATTTCTTTAAAATCTTTAACTTTTTTAGAATCTAATTTAAAATTTACTTCATTTAAGATGACCCGAGCGAGCGGATGGTTAGATAAACTTTCACCGTGGGCAATTAATTCTAAAACGTCTTTCTTTGTATATTTATTATTATAAACATTTATTTTTTCAAGTTTAAAAGAGCCTTTCGTTAGAGTACCGGTTTTATCAAAAATAATCATTTCACATTTATTTAAAATGTCTAGAAAATTGCTGCCTTTTACTAAAACTTTAGCCCGTGAAGCGGCACCAATACCTGCAAAATAACTAAGGGGCACCGAAATAGCAATAGCACAAGGACATGATATAACTAAGAATGTTAAGGCTCGGTAAATACTATCACTATAATTAACACTGGTGATTAAAGGTAAGCAAGTTGCTAGCACAACAGCAATTATTAAAACTATAGGCGTATAGAAACTTGCAATTTTAGATACCTTAGTTTCGACTTTGGACTTATTATTAGTCGCATTTATAGTTAACATAAAAATTTTATAAGCTGTACTTTCATAATAAGTATGAGTTACTTTTACTTCGATTACATCGCCCATATTAATAGAACCGGATAAAACTTTTTCTTTAGTCTTAGTTTTTTGTAAAACAGATTCGCCTGTGATATGAGAAGTATCTAATAAAGCATTCCCTTTTAACAAAATGCCATCTGCTGGTATAACATCTCCTTTTTTAACGACGATAACATCATTAACTTTAAGAGAACTTGCTTCTATTTCTTTAATGGTATTGCCTGTTTTAAGATAAGCTTTATTTATTTTTAAATCAAGCAAGTTTTTAATTTCGCGACGGCTTTTATTAACTGCCTTATCTTCTAAAATTTTGCCAATAACATAGAGCAAAACAACCATTATGCCTTCCATATGTTCACCTAATAGATAAGCGCCTACTGCGGAAATTGTTATTAAAACATTTTCATCGACATTATGGCTTTTAACAATCTTCTTTAAGCCCTTTAAAAAGGTTTTATATAAAAGTAGTGCATAAACAGCAAGAAGCATTAGCTCTTTTATTAGAGACTTAGGGATAAATAAAGATAATATTAAAATAATAAGAGCCAAAATTAAACGAATAATTTCTCTATCTTTTTTATTTTCGATGGAACTTTCAACAGTAATTACAATATCTGGCTCAATAGATTTTACTATTTTCATAATTATTTCAAGAGGGTTTTCTAAGTCTGTTTTAAAACTTAATTCTAATAAGCTAAAATTAACTAAAACCTCTTTAAAGCGACCATCTTTAGCAATTTTATTTTCTATTTTTTTTGCACAATTAGCACAGTCTAAATGATTTAAGATGTATTTATAATTCTTCAACATGTTCACGTCCTATCTGAAATAATTTAATTACGTGTTCATCTTTTAAGCTATAGAATACTACTTTGCCAGCTTTTCTTGATTTAACAAGTTTTGCTTGCTTTAATATTCTTAACTGATGCGATATTGCTGATTGCGTACTTCCAGTAATATAAGCTAAATCATAGACACATAATTCACTTAATTTTAACGCATAAATAATCTTCATACGCGTACTATCTCCAAATATTTTAAAGACTTCAGCAATATCAAATAATAATTCATCATTAAGCATTTTATTTTTGACTTTTTGGGCTAAATCTTGATGTAAAAAACAAACACACTCTTCCATATTAATTTCCTCCTACATATGAATATCTGTTCACATATCAATATTATATGCTAACGAAATTAATAAGTCAAGTTAATTTAAAGACAAATTAAAAAAGTTCTAAAGAACTCTTTATAGTTTAGGAAAGAATGTTAATTGATCATCATCTTCAGGCTCTTCAGACACAGACCAGATAAGAGATTTCCTTTTAATTATTTTACTTAGTAATTCGTAAAGTTCTAAAGAATAAGATGTATCCTCTCTTCTCATAACTAATGAACATAAATAATTAGGCAAGATTGTTATTTTTTGAGCATTTCCTGGAACTTTTAGCAAGCCTAAATACATCTTTTTACATTTTAATTTTAGTTTATATAATTTTATTTCAAAGTCCTCACGAGTTGCAGCTGTATCTAAAATTCTTCTAATCTCTTCCATGCAAAGCGAATTAGTGACAACCGGACCTATGCTTCCTTTCGCTATATCCTCTTGAGAAAATACTCCAATAATATATAATAATTGGTCTAATAAATAAGCTTCATAAACATTCTTAGCAAAAAAGATAAATTTTAAAATACCACACAGAAAAAGACTTACTTCATTATCAGTTTCTTTTATTGCCATGTCCTCCACTTTACTCAAAATACCCATAATTGCATTTATATCACATTTACTAAAGATTTCACACATTAAGTCTCTATAACAGATAAAAGCTATATTATTATCCCACTCATCTATAAAAGCAACTTTATTAATAAAATCTTTTAAAAATCTTTTATCATTTAAAAGATTTTCTAAATTTCCTAAATTATTCTTAACTAACTCTAACGACCTATGCTCAATATCCACCATTATCCATTCACCTGATTTAATTATAAGATATTAAAGATAAACTTACAAGCAGTTTAAGAAAAAGAGACAGAAATCAAGCTATATAATGAGACATAGAAGATAGGCTCTTTTCGCCCACGTATGAAAGATAAGCTACGAAGACAAGTGTATTATTCAGCTCCAACTACAATATCACTACGTTCTTGGTTAAATTTCACATTGCTTATTGTAACATCACTTCCTGAAGTGCCATTAGCACGATATGCTGTTCCATCATAGATTATTCTGATTGTTCCGTCTCCGTTAATACGGATGATTCACCACCACTTATTAGCGAATTTTAAATAATTATTTGTGACAGAACCACGATAATAATAGGTTGTTCCATCGTTATCTTCTCTTTTATATATTCCACTTGAACCAGTTGTACTTAAATCATAATAAGAAAACTTTGCAACTTCTGAGCTTGTTTCTGTAATTTTATAAATTGTACTCAAATTTGTCGATGTTGCTATACTTGTTGAATTACTTCCAGAAGTTGAAACTACATATTTATCTACTAAATCTTTATAACATGTAAAATATGGTGATATTTTTTGATCTACTAGAGAATATTTTTTGTTGTTTCATCATATTCATATATATCTGCATATGTAAAGTATTTATTTGTATCTACAGAAACTTCTGTATCTCCAGCTCTTTTGATAAAATCCGGAGTATCTGTTCGAATATTAATAGTACCAAGGGTTGTATTTTTTACTACTTCCTCTTCAATTATTGAAGATCCACCACTATTTGATTTATCAAAATATAAATAACATTTATCTTGTTTAGCTAAATTACTAAAAGAATGACTGCCATTAACCGTTTTTAATACTGCATTAGTGTCTTTAGTTTTATTGTCAATGGTACAATAACTTTTTGTTTCATTTATTGCATACCCGCTACTTGGCATTCTTCCTGTTATTTCATTATAGCAATTATCTTCTGTACATGTTTCATTATTTTTTTGTTAATACATTGCCATTATTTTAAAGTCATATGCTTTATGGAAATGTATTAAAAGAATTAAGAGATAAAATCAAAATAAAACAAAAGGACTTAGCAAAAATATTAGATATAAACGAAAATCTATACTGCATGTATGAGAATGAATATCAAATTATACTTTTAAAACATTTAAATGAGTTATGTAACTACTTTAATGTTTCGTTAGATTATATATTTGGGTTTACGGATATATTACAGTATGATAATAATAAAAAAGATATTGATAAAGTTTCGGCGGGTTTGAGACTTAAAGAATTTAGAAAAGAACATAAATTAACTCTAGTTAAACTTGCGGAAAAACTTAATGTTGTAAATACAATTATCTCGGAATATGAGAAACACATGCATTATATAGTATTTGTAATAAATATAAGGTTAGTGCAGATTATCTTGATTAAAATAAACATAACATTTGGTTGTGTTTTTTAATTTAAAAACACTATCAAATGATAGTGCAAGTTATGCAGCACGATAATCGTCTTCCATGGTAAATATAATATTTTCTTCAATCCACTCTTTTCGTGGTTCGACTTTATCACCCATTAAAACATTGACGCGTTTTTCAGCTAGTGCAGCATCATAGATATTTACTCTAATTAGACTTCTTGTGTCTGGGTTCATAGTCGTATCCCAAAGTTCTTCCGCATTCATTTCACCTAAACCTTTGTTACGAGATATTTCTGGTTTACCAGCATTTTCACTGCATATTTGAAATCTTTCTTCGTCAGAATAAGCATAGAAATGTTTTTTACCATAGTCTATTTTATATAATGGTGGCTTGGCGATATAAAGTTTTCCAGCTTCAATTAAAGGTCTCATAAATCGGTAAAAGAAAGTAAGAAGCAATATTTGAATATGAGAACCATCAACATCGGCATCAGTCATAATAATTACTTTATCATAGTTTGATTCGGATGCATCAAAATCACTACCAAGCCCCGCTCCTATGGTATGAATAATAGTGTTTATTTCTTCATTTTTTAAGATATCAGTGGTACTCGCTTTTTCGGCATTAATAACTTTCCCACGTAAAGGTAGTATTGCTTGGAACTTTCTATTTCTACCACCTTTAGCAGAACCACCAGCGGAGTCACCTTCCACTAAAAATAACTCATTTAAATTAGGATTTTTACTAGTCGCTGGTGCAAGTTTTCCAGAAAGATTTTTTTCTAATTTGTTTTTACCCTTACCATTTCTTGCTTCTTCTCGGGCTTTTCTAGCCGCTTCTCGGGCAAGTTTACTTTTGCTTGCTTTTTCAATAATATTTAAAGCTATTTCTTTATTCTCTTCTAAAAAGAATTTTAAGTTTTCATAAGTTATAGCTTCTGTGACACTTCTTGCCTCCGGGGTTCCAAGCTTTCCTTTAGTTTGGCCTTCAAATTGAAGTAAGTTTTCCGGAATACGTAAATTAATAACCGCACTAAGGCCTTCTCTCACATCACTACCATCAAAAGTGCTATCTTTTCCTTTTAATATACCATTACTTTTAACATAATCATTGAATGCTTTAGTAATACCGGTTTTAAAACCTACTTCATGAGTTCCACCATCGCCAGTTTTGACATTATTAACAAATGATAAAATTGATTCGTTATAGGTATCAGTATATTGCATGGCAACATCGACTTCAATACCAGATTTAGAACTATTAAAGTTGATTATTTTATGAAGAACTTGTTTATTTTCGTTTATATATTCAACAAAATTAACTAAGCCATTTTCATAATGAAAATTAGCTTCTTTACCACTATCTTCATCAATTACTTCAATGGTAACACTTGGTATTAAAAAGGCGCTTTCCTGCATTCTTTCCGTTATAGTGGTATAGGAAAACCCACTATTTTTAAAAATTTCATAGTCCGGTAGGAAAGTTACAACGGTTCCAGTTTTATTGGTCGTACCAATTTTTTTTAAAGGACTTTCAACTTTGCCACCGTCACAAAACCGGATATTATTAATTTCACCTTCGCGGTATATTAAGACATCCATTTTTTTAGATAGCGCATTAACAACACTACCACCAACACCATGAAGACCTCCACTAACTTTATAATTGCCTTCTTCAAATTTACCGCCAGCATGTAAAACAGTATAGATTACTTCAGGCGTACTTTTGCCGGACTCATGCATACCAATGGGAACCCCACGACCATTATCGGCAATAGTAATACTACCATCTTTATGCATAACAATTTTAATATGATTACCATGACCATTAATGATTTCGTCAATTGAATTATCGACAATCTCCCAAACTAAATGATGAAGTCCCCTTTTATCAGTACTGCCAATATACATACCAGGACGTTTTCTGACTGCTTCTAGTCCTTCTAATATTTTAATTGATGATGCATCATATTTCTCTGCCATTTTTTATTCACCTATAAATTAGTATACCAAACAAATTAAAAAATGTAAAACACCTTAACATTATTTTACATTTTTTCGCTATTTTACTCCGGGTTTGAAGTGTTTTTTTCACGCATTAATTTTAGAACCTCTATATCAATATCTAAAGCTTCGCCATTTACAAGTTTAGACTTATCACCTGTCATAAGGTATGAACCATATACTACTAAAAGTTCCGTTTCATTATTTTCTATATAGACACCTAAAATAGTCCCTCTATCTTCAGCATTTAATTCATAACTTTTAAGGAATAATTCAGTATATTTAGTGCCTGCACAAATAAGTGATATTACTTCATCCTTTTCTAATTTATATCCAGGATATTTAGCAAATAATTTATCTAAAACCATTTCTATTTTGAATATTGGTAAATTATCTGAGCCTTGCCATAACATATGTAAGACCTCTTTTATTTTAGGCATTTCGCACAGTAATAAATGGTCAAGTGCATATGTTAATAGTTCTGTGCTATCTAAATATACTAGCATATTGAAAATAATAATGCTTTCTTTAAGTAAAAGGCCTTCAATCATAGTATAATTATAATCACAATCTACTTTGTTAAGCCATTCAAAGACAAAGACGGTATCCCCGGTTTCATATATTTTCATAGCTAGTTTATTTTTAGTTTCTTTGGATAAAGATTCACTTTTACCTATTGCATAAGCAAAATAACTATAGCCTTCTAGGGTTTCATGATTTTTGATATCTATTAACTGATTAGTAGTATATGTTTTTTTACTTTCTTCTAGCAACTTTTAATAAAGCATTTAAAATTCCGTTTTTTTCGTTTTCATCTTCAGCTTTATTATAACGAATTGCAAACCATTCAACCATTTCTTTATTACTTCTATTCCAAGTTTCAAGACAATACTTTTTTAAATCACTTGTAGAATAAAGAGAACTTTCCGCTATATCTAAGCCTAAATTAAATGGAATATTGGTCGCCACACTATCAGTTCTAATTAATTCGTTAATATTATTTAATGCTATAAGCCTTGCTTTAACAAGTTTTACATCTAAACCATTACTATCATCTATAATTCTTGTAAGTCTTAATGGATCATCAATTTTCTCTAAACAAAAGGCAATAAACTTTGGTAAATTATTTAAAACACTTGGTTTGGCATTGCTGTTAAAATATCAAATATATCATCAGGACTCATCGTTTCAGCAAAACGGGAATTTGCTAGTGCTTCATCTATTTCTTCATAACTAAATAGTTTTTCCAATATGACATTTACTATATAATCAAAGATTAAAGACATATTAATTAAATCACTATTATAATCTTTATTTAAATACCATAATATTAATTCTTTTTGACGAGAAGGACTTAATTCTAAAAACTCTCCTCCCGAATAGAAGAAGTCAATTAACTTCATCGCATTAAGTCTTTTTAACATACTTAAGAACATTTTTGCATCACCTATTAAAATTATAGCAGTAATACTTAAAAATATCTATAAATACTTGCATAAAAATATTAATTACTTTATAATGGCAAAAAAGAGGTTAAAAATGAAAAAGAAAGAAATTAAAAATAATAAAGAAATACTAACAATAGTTATAGGAGTTATAGGAACTATACTAATTGCTTTTTTAATTATATTAGCAATTTATAAAATAACAAGCTTAAATGAAAATAAAAATACCAATAACACACAGTTAGAAAAACAGGAAAATAATAAAAATACCATTAAGAATGAAAAAGATAATAATACTGATTTATCAACAGGAACTGGAACTAATACACCTAATAAAATAACAGTTTATGTTTTTAAAAGAGATACATGCCCACATTGCCATAATGCTCTTAATTTTTTTCAAAGTATACTTTTGGATTATGACTTTTTAGATGTTATTGCTTTAGAAGTGAGTAACCCTGCTAACGCAGCAGTTCTCAGAAAAGTGGCGGATAAATTCAATGTTAGCGCAATTACAAGCGTACCTCTTATTATGATTGGGAAAAACTATATTCTAAATTCTTATAATAATACGAGAGATGAAGAATTAAAAACAGAAATTAATAAAGCATATAAAGATGCTAATTATGAAGATTTAATTGAAACTATTTTGACTGAATTCCCTGATTTGGAAATAAGTCCTGAAATTCTCGAAAAAGAAAAAAGTTAATTTAATAACTTTTGTAATTCGTTAATAAGAGATTGTTGTTCATCCATGGCCCTATTTATTGCGAAGCTTGTAACATCATCAATATATCTGCCCCCCAAAATGTCTAGTCATAAAAAGATGTAATTCTTTAGCAAAATCATAGGAAATATAAGGCGATATTAAATTTTTAGCAGTCATACAATAATCTCTAATGATAAACTCACGATAACTGGCAAGCACTTTTAGAAAATACCCCTCATTATCAATATCTCTTGTAACACTTATTTTAGCTACAGGAGATTTTTTGTACACTTCCATATCTGTTTTAGAATTTTCCGATTCTATGCAATAATTGATTAAATCTAAAATATTACTATCGGTTAATAAACTTAAATAGCTCATACTTTCATTAGTCATAGTAGCACCTTCTTTTTGCTTACTATCCTACAATAAATCAAGAAAAAAAGCAATATATAATTACAGTTCTTGTAATATCTTGCTTAGTCTAGTTTGTAAATCTTCAACTGTGCTTTCATTAAAAGCAAAATAATCGGCATAGGCAATAGGTCCGCCTTTAGCAGTTGTTTCGATTTCAGCTATATCTCTTTTCCGTGCTTCTTCATAAGTGTAAGGTCTTACTTTTCTTTTGCTAATTCTGTCATATCTTGTTTTTTTATCTGTCAAGATGGCAATTACTGTTAAATTATCACCAAACTCTTCTTTAAGTATTTTAAGTTCATCCCAAGAATACAGTCCATCTAATACAACATTATCATTTTTAACATATTCTCTTATTTTAGGAAGAGTTAAAATGGCATAAGCACCCATTCCATAATCGCGTCTTAATTTATCGCGCATCCTCTTCTCACTTTCAGGGGTTATTTCAATATTTTCTTCCTTTAGTTTATTTAAAGTTACACCGCCAAAATAAACCATTTTATAGCCAAGGTTTGTAAAATATTCCACGGCGACCGATTTTCCTGACCCGCACATTCCTACTATTGCAATAATCTTATTCATAAATTCTCCTACTTTCTTTTATTTTCTGTGATTATTTCCATATCTTCAGTTAATTGTTTTATTCTTTCAATTATTCTTCGAGCTTTAACTTTATCAATGTTATTTTTCGAGATAGATAAATGATAATCCAACTCTTCTAAGTTTAAATTAGAAGTAAAAAAGGTTGGTAAATGATTATTCATTCTAGCTTGTAAAATTGTTCCTAAAACTTCGTCGCGTCCCCACTCACTAACAGTCTCGGCACCAATATCGTCTAATAGCAAGAGAGGAACACTACAAAAATATTCTATTTTATCACTATATGTATTCCAATCATCTTTTAAAACTCGTAATATTTCGGGAAAATATAAGGCAGCATACTCAATTTTCCTATTTATTTTAAGTTCATTTAATAAAGCATATATAAGATAAGTCTTACCACTTCCAAAAGAGCCATGTAAATAAAGGCCTTTTAAATCTTTAATGCCATCATACTCATCATAAAAATTTTTGAGCCATTTAATTAATTTAACTCTTTTTTTATCACTTACATCTATTTCTTTAAAGCGAGCATTAATTAATTCTTTACTAGCCGTATTTTTAGAAGATAATAATTTAGCTTGTTCTTTTTTATATTTACAAGGGATATAGACTAAATCAATCACATTACCAACTTTTTTAGGATATAAATAATGACCTAATACTTTATTTTGACAAGTAGATAGCCCTGAGCAATTTTGACAATTTTTAAGCTCTTCGACCGAATCTAACAAGGCAGAGTTATAAAGAGAACCTACTTTCTCATCTATTTTTAAAGTAGATACTAAATTCTTAAATGTTTCATCTTGTAAATTGTTTTGATACTCTTTTAATAAATCTTTTTTATTAACATTTCCAAAATTTTTGATATTTTCCATTTTATCACCTAAAAGTCCTTTAGAAGAATAGCTAGTTCTTCTCTTTCTTCATCCGTTACTTCTTCTTTTTCAATATTTTGATTAAACCAAACTGGTACTTTGGTACTATTTGATGGCTCTTTATTTTTAGTCGTGTTTTTCATTGTTTTTTTATGTTCTTTTTCAGCTAAATCCATCGCTTCTTTGGCAGTTTTAATGCCTGCCCTTTTCCACTGACCTGCAATTGCTTCAACATAACTAAGAGTTAGTTTATTATTATTCTTTTTTAAAACATAATCAATTAAAACATTAACAACTGCTGGTTTAAGTTCTAAATCAATTAAAAGCATTTCTAAAAGTTTTAAATCTCTAGAAGTAGGATTTACTCCTTTGTATTTATTTTTTAAGAAATCATAAGGACTCGTATTTTCAAAAACACCAATAATGCGCCCTTTTTTGGAATTATCACCCATAGGTGTTTTTAAATATTCTGGCTGAGAGCGATAAACAAGGGTCGGAAGAGTACCATTATGAAATTGATAATACTTACGAGCATTTTTTCTTAACGTTTCTTTATCAATGAAGCCTCGCTCATTTAGGCTGGCTCTTATAAGTTCAATTAATTTTAAGGTGTCTAAATCATATATAAAAGATAAATTGATTAATAATTCACGTATTTTTTTATTAAAAGCTTTTTCTTTTACAATACCTTTAGGTAGACTACTTATAATCATATCAAAATCAATATCTGTTTTAATATTAAGAGGTAAAGTTTCACGCTCTCGAGCTTCAATTATTGGAGCGTTAGTAGCCTCAAAAGTTTCATTTAAGGTTTTAGTTATATCAATATAATCTTTTAGGTCAACATTAACTTTCTTATAAACTTTTTTTAAATCGTTATATTCTATTTCTCCAATGTTATTATATAACACAATATTTAAAATAGGATTATTAAAAAACTCGGCGGCACTAAGAGGTGAATAAAGTTCATACACATAAGAGTTGACATCACCCTCTTTATAATAGGTTTTAATAAGTCCTACAGCCTCAATTGCTTCTCGCGCATTTTTAATACTTTCTAAATCGCATTTTAATAAACTCATTAAATGATGGTGGTTAAAATCTTTACTCATTATCTCTAATCTATCTAAATCTTGCCATAAAGTTAAATAAAGAGAAGTGGCGGTAAATCCGATTATTGGCTCATATAAATTAATTAAATTTTTACGGTCAAGTTCTGTTAAAATAGTTTTATTTACAACTACATATTTATCAGCTGGTAAAAGCGTAATTAACTTCATATCTACACCACCAATCTAATAATATTATAAATTAATATTTAAATTTTAACAAGAGAATAAAAAGAAAACTTCTATTTAAAGAAAATTTCTTATTCAAAATGTTTAATATATTCTTTAATTAAGTTTACTTTATCAAGTTTTTCCCATGGTAAATTACTTTTACCAAAATGTGAATACAAAGTAGTATCTTTATAACTAATATTTTTTAAATCTAATTCTGTAATGATATTTTGAGGACAAAAATCAAATATTTCTTTTACTATATTTAAAATATTACTTTCAGAAACTGTATTAGTACCAAATGTATCAATACTAATATCAATAGGATTTGATAGACCAATTGCATAAGCTACTTTAACTTCACAGCGTTTAGCAAGGCCACTGGCCACAATATTTTTAGCAACATACCTAGCATAATAAGCTCCACTTCGGTCTACTTTGGTGTAATCTTTGCCACTAAAAGCTCCTCCTCCGTGATGCGATATACCGCCATAAGTATCAACTATTATTTTGCGCCCAGTAAGACCACTATCGCCAACTGGTCCACCAATTACAAATCGCCCCGTAGGATTAATTAAAAATTTAGTATTCTTATCAATCAAAGACTTAGGTAAAACATTCTTAACAAACTTTTTTATCTCGTTTCTTAAAGGAGTTATGTCTTTATTTTCATTATGCTGTACAGAAACTATAATTGTATCTATTCTAATTTGTCCTGCATCATCTTCTATTGTCACTTGCAATTTTCCGTCAGGTCTTAGCCCAATTAAAGTTTCATTTTCACGTGCAGTATCAATTTTACAAGCTAAATCACAAGCTATGTTATGAACTAAAGGCATATAATTATTTGTCTCATTTGTAGCATAGCCATACATTATTCCTTGGTCACCTGCACCATTTCTATCAACTCCTAAGGCAATATCACTTGATTGTTTATGCATATCGATAATTATAGGAATTGTATTCCCATTAAAGCCTAATTCTTCATTATCATAACCAATATCAGTTATAACTTTGCGGGTAATAGCTGTAATATCGACTTTAGCTTTACTAGTAACTTCCCCCATTACTACAACTCGAGACTTGCTTGCAACAACTTCACAAGCTACACGGGAAGTTTTATCTTGGCTTAAATAAGCATCTAATATGGTATCCGCGATTAAATCGCACATCTTATCAGGATGACCTTTTAAAACCATTTCCGTAGTAAATAATTTTTTCATAATCTCACTCCTTCTAATTTACCTTAAAAGAAAAACGCTTAGATAACTAAATCTAAACGTCTAAGTTATCCTCATCTATCGGTATTACCGTAGGATTTAGCACCTAACTTAATAGGTTGCTGGACTTCATTGGGCCTATTCCCTCCATCACTCTTAATAAGGTAAATTTTAAAAATTATTTATACTAAAATTATATTATAAAATATCCATTATGTAAATATCTAAATTAATTTCCACTTTCTAATTTTTTTAATCTTCTTCTAAGTCTTTGAATTTCCTTACTTTTATTTTCCATAGCTTCGGCATCTACTAATTCTTGAGGCTTTTGTTCAGTTTTTTCTATAAATCCACATCTTTCACATGTTCTATGCCACTGTGTATGTTCTACTGGAATAGTTGGTCTTTTTCCTCCATTTAGTAATCCTTCAATCCCATGGGCTTGTGCTGGCGAAATATATGTTTTATATTTTTTTACTTCCCATTGTCCAAAAATATGACCATCTTTACGACATTTATCTTCTGCAGCCTTTTGCCTATTTTTAGCAGCAAATCTATGAACATTGTTAGAAAAACTATTTAATAATTTTACTAATTGACTTACTGATAGAGTATCAAGCAAAGCCATTGTTTCAGCTAAAGAGGCATCTTTTCTAGCTTCTTCTAGTCTTCCAGAAATATTTTTTAATAATTCTTTGGCAAGTTTTAATTGTTTTTCTTCACTAGATTCAGGAAAACAATTATCTAAGTTTCCTGCCATTAGTTCAATTAAATGTAATTGATTTTCTAAAGACATTTTATAAAAAGTGCTACTTAGTTCTTTCAATCTTTCTTGTTCCATATCTAAATCCTCCTAAAAATTAATTGTATCTGTAATATATTGTTTTAAGTTTTTAACAGGAACAACTACTTGTTCCATGGTGTCTCTTAGTCTTACAGTAACAGTACCATTATTAATTGTTTCATCATCAACGGTAATACACAAAGGAGTACCAATGGCATCACTCCGGCGATACCTCTTACCAATTGAACCTGATGTATCCATGGAACACATGAAATCTTTGCAAAGACTGGCATATAAATCATTTGCCTTATCGCCATGTACTTTTTTGATAAGTGGTAAAATTGTCACTTTAATTGGAGCTAAAGCAGGATGAATTTTTAATACTTGGCGTTCTTCACCATTTTCAAGACTTTCTACATGATAGGCATCAGTAAGTATGGCATAAAGTAGTCTATCTAAACCAACACTTGGCTCAATAACATATGGAATATATTTTTCGTTAGTATCTGGGTCTAAATATCTTAAATCAGTTTTAGAATGCTCCATATGCTTTGTTAAATCATAATCAGTACGGTCAGCAACACCCCAAAGTTCGCCCCATCCCATAGGGAATTTATATTCGATGTCCGTAGTTGCTTTACTATAAAAAGATAGCTCTTCTTTGGCATGATCGCGATATCTTAAATTTTCTTTTCTGAGGCCTAAATCTTTTAAAAAGTCTAAGCAAAAGTTTTTCCAGTAGCCAAACCACTCTAAATCTTCACCTGGTTTACAAAAAAATTCTAATTCCATTTGCTCAAATTCCCGAATACGGAAGATAAAGTTTCCCGGAGTTATTTCATTACGAAAACTTTTACCTGTTTGACAAATACCAAAAGGCAATTTAAGACGCATACTTCTAGCCACATTTAAAAAATTAACAAAAATACCTTGAGCAGTCTCGCCTCGAAGATATACTTTAGTTTTAGCTTCTTCTGTTACACCCATACTAGTTTCAAATAGTAAATTAAACTTTCTAATAGGAGTAAAATCACTTTTTCCACATTTAGGGCATTTAATCTCATGCGTAATAATATAATTTTCTAATTTTTCGTTACTCCAACCATCGCCAGTTTCATCTCCTTTCGTAAATTCTTCAATTAATTTATCAGCTCGATGACGACTTTTACAAGCTTTGCAATCAATTAATGGGTCGTTAAAATTGGTAACATGACCGCTTGCAACCCAAACTTCCGGGTTCATTAAAATGGCACTATCAAGGCCATAATTATAAGGATTTTCTTGAACGAACTTTTTCCACCAAGCACGGCGTATATTTTCTTTTAATTCCCTTCCAAGCGGTCCGTAATCCCAGGTATTGGCAAGTCCACCATATATTTCACTTCCTTGAAATATAAATCCATATTGTTTACAAAAATTAACTAACTCATCTTGTGTTATTTTTTCCATTATTATCTATCCCTTTCTTTTTTTTCGCAATTAATTCTTCTATATATTTAAGTGCATCAGTTAATGATACTCCAAAAATTCCCGTAGTCTTACCACTTTCAATCTCTTTTTCATATTCACTTTTAGCAAGTTCTAAGTCTTCTTGGGAACAAAAACCCAGCATATCATTTTCTTGTTCCGCAATTGTTTCATTTATAGTTTCAATTTCTGCGGCTGTACTTGCGGCATCTAACCTATTTTTTAAATATAATATGTCAGAAATTTCAAAAAAGATATAATCCATAATATTCATAATTTTTTCCTCCTAAATAAAAAACTCCAGAAGTAACAAATAGGGACGCAAAATTATGCGCGGTTCCACCCTACTTATTTCTTCTAGAGAAATCACCTTTATTTTTTTATATAGCTCCAGATT
>CAOKNI010000012.1 GCA_948470005.1 uncultured Mycoplasmatota bacterium | reverse complement strand
ATATACTAGTCAGAATTATAAATAATTTATAACTGACTATATATATCATACAAGGAACTATGGAAGATTTAGAAGAATTAATAGAAAGAATTTTTTCATATTTAAAAGAATTTCAAAATGATAGGAATTTTTTAAGTATTAAAGAAAAACTTTTAAAAATTATAGATAATGCATCATTAGATAGCATTAAAATATTTTTAGGGCCAAGTTTTAGTATAGATGAAGTTTTGGCAACTAGCGAAGCAGTAAAAATAGTTACCCACATGAAAAGCATGAAAGATTTTGATGTGGATATTAGTATCGAAGATGAAGAATATACTTATGATTTTTATGCAGTATCAGGCGAAGTTAGTCTAAGTGGTCATTACATTGAAGATAATTCTATTTTATATTATGGTGAGTTTTCATATACGATAAAAGACTCTCGTAGAAAATTGGTCCAAAAAGAAGAAATTATCGATGATAATGATTTTTTTCATGATTATAAACTTGATATTCGTTATTTTGATAGTAATGGTAAATATATAAAAGAAGATACAGAATCTCTAAAAGATAAAATGTTTAGTGCGGAATTTCATATTCCTTTAAATGAAGCTCGCTCTTTTAGACTTAATTTTCCCAAATTTAAACACTATATTAATGAATGCAGAGAAAGAGGAAATTCTGAAGATTTGGATAATAGTGCCGCATCTAAAATCTTTAGTACACCATTTGACATTAACTATTTTGAAACCTTCTTTATAAGTGATAAAACTCCCGAAGAATATGAAGAAATGCCTTTTCCATTTAATTATAAACCTGAAGAAATTGAAGAAGCAAACTTACGCATTCAAACTATCAAAGAAGCTTTAAGAAGAAATATTGGTAGTGAAGGCGAAATTGTAATATCTAGTAATATTCTTGGAAATATTTTAAGTTATGCCTACAATTCATCATGTGGAATTTTAATAACTAGTGGAATAATTATCAAAAAATTAAATGGTAGATTTATAAAATTCTGGATAAATTTTAGTCAAGAAGGGATAACTTCTATACCAGAAGAAATAAGTAAAGAAGAAGCCCAAAATTTATACTATGATAATACCGTTAATGAAAGTGTTTTAGGATTAGCTGCATTTTTTGGTATTGAGCGAAATCGACGTTAACACTACAAAATGGCCGTATAGTATTGATTTATAAAAGAAAATCAATTAAAATATTAATAATAAAGGTGATGTTTTAAATGAAAAAAATAATAAATATGGGAGTTATGGTACTGCTTTTGTTGTCACTTTCTAGTTGTTTTAAAGATGATAAACTTAGTAATGATAATGTTTATACGACTATTTATCCAATCCAATATTTAACTAATTACTTATATGGAGAAGAAAAGGTTGTTACAAGCATTTATCCTAATGGAGCAGATGTTAAAAATTATGAACTTACTAACAAACAAAAAGATACATATCATAAAGGAGCATTATTTGTTTATAATGGGCTTACTAATGAAAAAGAACTTGCTCGGGAATTTCTAAATGATAACAAAAATATTTTGCTTATTGATGTATCTTATGGCTTAAATTATGAAGATGCTTTAGAAGAATTATGGCTTTCACCTAATAATTATTTGATGTTAGCTAAAAATATTAAGGATAACTTAATAGAGTATACTACGAGTAAAACGGTAGTGGAGGTTATTAATAAAAAATATTTAGAGTTAGAGGAAACACTCTCTTATATGGATGCGGAGCTTAGAAGTATTGCTAGTAGTGCAGTAATGGATGGGAATTATACTTTAGTTGCCTCTTCAAATAAACTTAAGTTTTTGGAAAACTATGGTTTTAATGTTATAGTTTTAGATAATGATAGTGCAAATGAGACAACTATTAAGACTAATTTTAAAAGCGAAAAGTATAAAGATATTTATTTATGTGATACTGATACTAAGTCAGAACTTATTACCGAACTTGAAAGTAAATATAAAGCAAATATTATAAAAGTTAATACTTTATATACTTTAACAGATGCGGAAGTAGCGGGGAATGAAAATTATCTTTCTATTATGAATGAATTAATAAGTAGTATTAGAAATACAGCACTTGGTTAGTGTTAGTATTTTTCTTTTAAGAGGGAATTTAAATGTTTGAAAATATAAATAAAATAAGTATAATTGGGGGAAGTGGGACAGGTAAAACAACACTTGGGGATAATTTAAGTATGAAGCTAAATATTCCGGTTGTACATCTTGATGGTATAAATTATTTAGAAAACTGGGTGGTAAGAGATGTTACAGAAAGAGACAAAATTATTTTAGAAAAATTAAAGCATCCAAAATGGATTATTGATGGAACTTATACTACAACTTTAAAGGAACGCTTAAAAACAAGTGATTTAGTTATTTATTTAGATTATTCGACATTTGCTCAAGTGAGGGGAGTCTTAAAAAGATTTTTAAAACATCATGGAGAAGAGAAAAAAGAAATTGCAGGATGTAAAGAAAATCTAACGTGGTATTTTTTTTCATGGGTAATAGTTTGGCGACATAAAAAAAGAAAAGAAATTATGGAAATTATAAATAGTTTGGATAAGAGTAAAGTTTTAATATTTAAGAGTAGAAGGGTTTTAAATAATTGGTATAAAAATAATTTTCGAGAAAATATGGAAGTAGAATAATAAATAGTTTATTTTAGTTTAGAATTGAATTTACAAAGCCAAAATGGTAAAATAATACTACTAGGAGAGTGATTTAAATGTTTGAATATATGGGTGATAGACTTAGTAAAGCCATCAAAAATATTCGAGGCATGGGACGAATTACCGAAGAAAATATTAGTGAAGCGATGCGGGAGATTAGACTTGCTTTATTAGAGGCAGACGTTAACTATCAAGTTGTAAAGGAATTTGTTGCTAATGTTAAAGAAAAAGCATTAGGGCTTGATGTGAGCAAAAGTGTAAAACCTGATGAATTATTTATAAAGCTTGTGAAAGACGAACTGATTACGCTTTTAGGGGGAGATTATGTTCCGCTAACTATAAATAAAGAGACAACAATTTTGATGCTTTGTGGTCTTCAAGGTAGTGGGAAAACAACAACCGCAGGAAAACTTGCGAATTTTTTACGAAAAAAACATCACAAAAAACCTTTATTAGTCGCATGTGATATTTACCGGCCAGCAGCGATAGAGCAATTAATAGAAATTGGTAAAAGTCTTAATATTCCGGTATTTACAAAAGGAAAAGAAAATCCTTTAGTAATAGTTAGAGAAGCACTTCAATATGCTAAAGATAATAACTTAGATTATATAATTATTGATACCGCAGGACGTCTTCAAATAGACGAGAATTTAATGCAAGAATTAAAAGATATAGAAAGTGAAGTTAAAATAGATGAGGCTATACTTGTAATTGATGTGATGATGGGTCAAGATGCTATAAATGTTATAACAGGCTTTAATGAAGCTTTAAATTTAACAGGCACTATTCTTACTAAATTAGATGGAAATACTAAGGGTGGTGTTGCTTTATCTGTAAGACATTTGACTAATATTCCAATTAAGTTTGTAGGAGATTCTGAGAAAATGGATGGAATTAGAGAGTTTTATCCGGATGCGATGGCAAACCGAATTTTGGATATGGGTGATATTTTAGGGATAGCTGAAAAAGTGGAAAATTTGATTAGCGAAGATGATGCTAAAATGCAAATGTCAAAAATGAAAAAAGGAAACTATGATTTAGAAGACTTTATGATGAATTTAAAGCAAATAAAAAAATTGGGTCCTTTAGAAAATATTTTAAAGATGCTTCCAGGAGCTAGGAAAATGGGCTTAAATAATATAAATATTGACCCCAAACAATTATTACATGTTGAAGCAATAGTAAGTTCGATGACACCATATGAAAGAAGGCATCCTGAAGTTTTAAAGGCAAGTAGAAAGATGCGTATTGCCAAGGGAAGTGGTAGAAGTGTTGAAGAAGTTAATCGCTTGTTAAATCAATTTGAAGAAATGAAAAAAATGATGAAACAATTTAGTAATGGAAATATGAAGCTACCATTTTAATTTTTAAAACTATTTATTTTAAAAAAGGGATATTTACCTAAGCATAGACTTAATAATCACATAAAATACACTAGAAAGGAAAGTGTATAAAGAATGAAAATAAATAATAATCGTGATTTTGAATCTATGCAAGCTGAAGGATATTTTAATGCCAATTATCAAAGTGGAGAAGCTAAAGCTAATATGATGAATAATACTGCTTGTGAGGCTCCAAGACCAATGGAGATGATGGGAGAATCTATGCCAGGAGTTGTTTGCCCACCTATTTATGAATGTCCAAGAGAAACGGTATGTCATAGATATATTTGTCATGAAGTGCCACATATTATGCCTTGTAATACTCGCATTATAAATCATCACATATATCGTCATACTTATACTCCAACTTATTCTTGTTGTGAAGAGAATGAAGTAGAAAATGTATACGAAAAAAGATGTTGCTAAGAAGATTTAGTTATCTTCTTTTTTTTACTTTTCAAATTATATTCTTTAATGTTTAGAAAATTTCATAATTGTTTTCTTTACTTTATATTAAATTGGTAATATAATTTAAATAGGAGTGATATTATGAAAAGTAATTTGTTTTTAAAGAGATTGGCTGCTTATTTAGTAGATTTTTTAATTATAACCCTTGTTAGTTCAGCACTTGTGAGAATAAGTTTTATTAATCCACGGTATGAAGCGTATAATGAGGCATCTCAAAAGTATAATAATGCTTTAAATGATTATTATAAAGAGAAAATAAATATTAATGAATATACTAAAATTGTAAGTGAGCTTAATTATGATTTAAATAGTTCAGGTTATGTTTATTTAATAGGAGATATAGTTATAGCTTTCTTGTATTTTGGAGTGTTTGCTTACTTTACTAAAGGACAAACTTTGGGTAAAAAATTAATGAATATTAAAATAGTTAGCAATAAAGAGAATAAGAGTTTAAAATTATATAATTATTTTATTAGGACATTTATTTTAAATGGAATTATTATAAATATAACTACTTTTATTGCTGTATGGTTTAGTAAAAAGACATATTATAAAATTGCCGGTATAGCTGGAGATTTTAATATGATTTTAGAAATAGTTATTTTATTAATGGTTTTATTTAATAGAGATGGAAGAGGATTACAAGATATTTTGGCAGGTACTAAAGTAATTGATTTAAAGCAAGTTGTAGTAAATGAAAATGTAGATGCTGATAATAAAGAAGAGACTATTATTAAGCCCAAAAAAGCTCGTAAAAAAGATGAAAAATAATATTATTCAAGTAGTAGGAATTGCTTTTATTAAGGATAATAAGTTATTAATTGTTCAGTCAAAGAAAAGTAGTAAAACTAATTCTTATACATTTATTGGAGGGAAAGTAGAGGCAGGCGAGAGTTTGCTAGATGCCGCTACAAGAGAAGTGGCAGAAGAAATTCATAGTGGATTTACTATTTTACCTTCAGAGTTAGAACTTGTAATGACAAAGGAAGAAGTGGCGGCAAGTGATGCCACTAAAACTATTTGTATGCATGTGTTTTTAGCTCATAAAGAAATAAATGTGAGTCTTATTCCGAATGAAGAAATTTTAAGGTATCATTGGTATAAAATTGGTGATGAGGAAAATATATCTAACTCAATTAAAGATTTTCTAGATTATGCTATTCAAAATAAAATTATAGTTAAAGAATGATAATGGGAGGTAATAATATAAATGCCAATAAATAGTGATTTATTATCAAGCGATAATTTTATCATTTTATTTCTTACATTATTGCAATTAAGATTATTTGCCAATAGTAATAATTTTTTAGTTGCTGATTGGCATTTTAATAGTAGTGAATTAAGTAAATTTATTTTTTATAGCAAACAAGATTCTAGATATTGTAGTATATTAAATGTGTTTAATTTTGTTACAAATGGTAAAGGAATATACTCAATAGAATTAATAACTGCAATAAATAAAGCTAAAGCTAAACGGTTTTTAACAGCTAGTGATGGCGATATTTTTTATATATCTCGTACTTATCATAGTCCTAGTATAATTGAAGCGTTTCCGCAATATATCCCTATTATGAATGAGCTTGTGGATAATTATCTTGTATTCATTGAAACACCTGAAATTTATCTTAAAACCCTTGTTAATATTAATAGTTCTGATGGAATTGCGCAAATTGATAATGATTTTAATGTATTTAACCTTCAAAGAATTTTAAGAGAAGCTCAAATAAAAAAATATAATTCCCGTAGAAATTTAAAAGACTCTTCAAAAGAGTAATTTTTGCTTGACTTTAACCTAAGGGAATACTCTATAATTATTTTCGAGAAAGGAGATTATATGCAAATACATGAGGTAGGAGCTAAACTGGGGCTTACGAAAAAAAGTATTAGGTATTATGAAGAAGAAGGATTACTCAGTCCTAAACGAAATAATATAAATGATTATCGTGATTATAGCGAAGAAGATATTAATACACTTAGATTAATTAAGTTTTTACGCAATTTAAACGTACCAGTAAATGATATTAGAAAGCTAAAGAATAAAGAGTTATCTTTAGAAGAATGTATGAAGGAACGCATAAAAAAAATAAATCAAGATGAAGAAAATTTAGAAAAAATAAAAAATATGTGCTCAGAAATAATTTTAAGTAAAGACAATTTCTTTAATATTGATATAACTAAGTACTCTTTAGCTATGAATATTCTTAATAAGGAAGGATTTACAATGAAAGATGTTGGTAAAAAACATAGAAATAAAATTATTGGGGCAATTTTATCTAGTTTAAGTTTTAGTGCAATATTTTTATTTTTAATTGGTATTATTACTTATTTTTATTTTAGAGAAAATGGTAATATGCCTGGTTTTATTTATTTGTTTATAATGATTATTTTAGGTTTTCCAGTTTTAAGTATTTTAGTCAATTTATTTAGAAGGATTAAGGAAATTAAAGGAGGAGAAGAAGATGAAGCTAGTAAATATTGATTATATTCCAGGATATGAAATAACAGAAGCATTAGGTTTAGTAAAAGGAACGATTGTAGAGTCTAAAAATATTGGTCGAGATTTTATGGCTGGTATGAAAACGATAGTTGGTGGTGAGATTGTCGGCTATACCGAAATGCTTATAACGGCAAGACAGATAGCAACTAAAAGAATGGTTGATGATGCGGAAAGTTTAGGGGCAGATGCAATCATAAATGTCAGATATGGTTCCTCATCAGTTATGAGTGGAGCAGCAGAAGTTATTGCTTATGGGACAGCTGTTAAAATAAAAGCAAAATAATAATTTATAGTAAACGATTTCTTAAGTGAAGTCGTTTTTGTATATATTTTTAAGTTATTTGCCACTTTATATTAAATGAAACAGAGCTATTGGAATTGCATCTAATTATTAATGTAGTCCTGTTATTAATATCAGGATTATTAGGGGAAAAGCCAATAAAAAGTCTCTTGTTTTTACAGTTTATTTTACTAATTATTGTTTTTTCTTTTAATTGCCATTTTAAAATAATAATATCTTTTACTAAATTAACTTCTTTGATATTTTTTAAATAAGGATATTCTTTAAATGAGCTAGGGCAATTATATTTTAACTTAGTAATTAATGTGGCATCACAATGAAAAAAGTAGTCAATGGTTCTTTCTTTATAATTGTTAATCTTTATTTCGTCGATAATTTTATTAGACATTAACTTTATTTTGCGATTTATGTTTACACCATTATATATATTGTTTGAAAAGATATCAATCATACTATTAGTATGATAATTAATAGTAGACTTGCATTCTAAATTTTGATTTTGACCATCTATAACTATAGTATTATGAGAATAAGTTTTTTTATAAAAATCTTTAGAAATATTAGCGCCATATCCTGATGTAGATAAATCATGGGTTAAAAAATCAGGGCCACATTTAATTTCAAGGTTTAATTTATCAGGATGAGCATGATTAATATTGGTATCTTGATATTTTATAAAAACATTCCAATATTTATTTTTTAATAGAGAAAAACCAGAGTCTATAAAATGTTTTGATTTAGTAGAGTTAGTTTTATTAATAATAGATTCCTTGATTTTAGATATATCATTTTTAAATAAAATAGTTCCTAAATTATAAACTTCAATATAATCTAAAAGATTTTTATTAGGCCAGCCGTCATTAGGACTAGGCAGAGTACAATCACGGAAGCTACATTTAAAACCTTCTATTAACATCATTTTAGCAATATTATAATATTTTTTAGGAATACTAAAATTATAAAATTTAGCTATTTCTAATAATTCTAAAATAGGTTTTAAAATAAAAAAGTGGTAATGGAATGAGCCTTCGTACCAAAAGTAATCTTTAGTTAAGCCTAAATTTAATTGCTTATAAAATGAATAAGGCGAATAAAAAGCAAATTTGAGCATTTCTTGATTGTTTGAAGTAATACCCATGATGGCAATGGCACATATTTCATAGCAACAAATATTATGTATTTTATTAACTTGCGGCTTTAACAGAATGAAAGCTTCTTTAAATAATAAATTAAAAACATTTTCTTTTGTTTTGGAGTCTATATATAAATTGATATTGCTTAGACATTTTGCAACATTTATACATATCATTGCTTCATTTAAACCTTGAGCGGTAATTTTTCCACATTTGTTAGCTCCATCTGTAATAGTATTAAAAGTTTCACCATTTTTATTGTGAATAGCAAACTTTTCGTAATTTAGGGAATAATAGTTTAAAATATTTATTATTTTTTTAAGAACTTTTTCGTTTTTATTTTTTAAATAATTATTAGAGGCGTCTTCTAAATATTTAAATGTTTTATATCTATATTTGGTAATCCAAGCTCTTTTTTTCTTTTCATCAGTATATTTAAAGTGGCATATAGGACATTCAAAATATTTATTATTATTTATATCAAAAATTAGTTCAGCACCGTCTTTATCACAATAATAATCATGAATCCAGCCACTAATTAATTGATAATTATCTTTAAATGCCATAATAACCTCATCTAATCTTAATTAATATTTTATTATTATAATAATTTTATCATATTTTTTCATATATTAAAACTTTTACTAAAATAAAAATGAAAAAAAGCATTAAGTTTTTAAATTAATACTTTTTGAAATTATTATTATTTTCTTAAGGATAAAACCATATTAGTAGTTTGATCATATGGTTCTTCAACTCCCGAAATAAAGTTGTATTCATAACGCTTCCATTTTTCGTATAGCCGGCAATTAATTCCGTTTTTCATTTCTTCGGTTGTATGTTTGGCCTCTGCTAGAGAGTTAGCATTAGGGTTAGGGCTACTTGGTAAATTAAATTTTTTAGCAAAGGCGGTAGTAGCAATTTCAAAGCCATAATTAACCTCTATAACGCCTCCATCATTAACTTTTTCCATTAATCTTTTTTGTATAAACTGATTAACATTGTAAGGAGTATCAAGTAAAGGGATGTTTTTATAATGTTGTAAAACATTGTCTAATAAAATTAAATCATATTTACCTTTAAAGAATTCAGGAACATTTGTAAGAGAAAGTGTATGGTAATTAAATTCGCAGGCACCACTACGTAAAATAGCTTGTAATTTTTTATAATCTTCTTCATTATAGAATGAAATAAATCTTTTTAAGTAATCTAAAGTTAAGGGATGCTCAAACCTAAATAAAGCACTTAATATTAAATCAGGACTAGCAAAAAATTCAAAAAGAGGTCTTAAGACAAAGTCAATTTCTTCTGGTAAAAAAAGTCTGAGATATTCATACATTTCATTAGAAATAAGATTTTTAATATCATCTTTTTTAAAAAACATATTTTGCTCTTTTAAAGTAAAAAATTTAATAAAGTCTTTATAATCTAAAAAGGTAATGGCAGTTTTAAATAGTTCGTAAAACATTCTTTGTAATTCATTGATATCAAACATATCAACTTTTTTAGCTCCATGTAAAGCAGCTTCAAAACCATGAGCTCCTGTGCCGCCAATAGTTAAGACACTTTCATAATCTTTATACAAAGCAAGTGTATCTAAAACATTAGAAGTTGAAGCTAAATATATTGAAGAATATTCGCCAAAATCAGTATTACCTGGTATATAAGGTTTAGTAGCTAAACGGTAGGCAGCGTTTCGTGTTTGTAATAAATCCATAATTATTCCTCTTTTTAGCGCCTATTTTAGCATAGCTTAATGGTAATGTCAAAAAAATCTAAATATTAATTATAATTAATTAATAATACCTAAATAAATTGTTAGTATACCAATTATAATGTGGCTTAGAGATACACCTAATAAGTTAAAATCTTTTCTATATAATGAATATAAAATTAATCCAAAAATAAAGGTTAGTATACAGGTTAAAAAATCTTTATAAATAATATGGACAAATGAGTAGCATAAACTAGATAAAAATAATATTAATTTTTTGCTATTGAAACTTTTTTCGAAATAGCCAAATATTCCTCTATATAGAAATTCTTGGATAGGACAGGATATAAATACATAGAAAAGATAAAAAGTAAGGTTTTCGGTCGGAGTGAATTTATTTAAATTAAATATTCGAAAAAATATTATAATTATTACACACAATAAAATAATGGGGATATTTCTTTTTAGAGATTTTAGAGTATCTTCTTTTTTAATTCCTAAATATTTATTGTTAACTTTACTTATTTTAAATAAGGAAAACATTATTATTCCTATTATAGTTAGAATAAAAAATTTGAATTGAAAAAAATTAGAAATATAAAAAATTAATATGGGTAATAAAGTATATAAAATTATAGTTATAATAAATAAAGTTTTTTTTCATGTTTTGCCTCATGTAGTAATTTTAGCATATATTTGAGAATAATAAAACTCGAACTTTTATTTTTAGTATTGAGTTCGAGTTTGGTATCAATCTGGTGCTGAATGACTGAATTGAACAGTCCTCTGATGCTTACCATGCATCTGTTTTACCACTAAACTAAATCAGCATAAGTAAATTATAGCAGATTGCTAGCTTTGATGCAACAAATATGATATAATTTTATGCGAGAGAAGGTAAATTTATGCAAGTACCAAATCATGTTGCTATTATTATGGATGGTAATGGTCGTTGGGCTACAAATAGAGGATTAAATCGTAGTGTTGGTCATTTAGAAGGAAGCAAAACTTTAGAAAAATTAGCTATACATGCTGTTGATATGGGAGTAAAAGTTTTAAGTGTTTATGCTTTTTCAACGGATAATTTTAAACGGAGTAAAGAAGAAGTAGATTATTTAATGAATTTAATTATAAAATATTTTAAAAGTAAATCAGAAAAATTATTTAAAAAAGGAATTAAAGTAATAATTTCTGGTCGGAAAGAAAATTTACGAGAAGACGTTTTAAACTCTATTTCAGCTATAGAAGAAAAAACAAAAGATAATAATCAAGGAATATTAAATATTTGTTTTAATTATGGAGGCCAAGAAGAAATAATTGATGGTGCCATAAAGCTAGCTAAAGATATAAATAAGGGTCTTGATGTTGCTAAATTTACGCGAGAAGACTTTTATAAATATTTGTATCAAGATTTACCACCAATTGATTTACTTATTAGAACGGGTGGAGAAGAGCGTGTTAGCAATTTTATGTTATATCAAATGAGTTATAGTGAATTTTATTTTACCAATACATTTTTTCCGGATTTTGATAAGTCGGAATTTAATAAAGCACTTTTTATTTATGGAAATAAAGAACGACGCTTTGGAGGCTTAAATGGTCAAAAACACAGTTGATTTTTTAGATAAGCATCGATTGATTTTAATAATTATTATTTTGGCTTTTATAGTATTAATTTTTATAAGTATAAAATCTTTTATGTTTTTGCATCATGAGTTTCGACCACTTAAATGTACTAGTAATAATGATTTAAATACTTGCTATCATAATGCTGATTTAATTTTTTTTAATCCTGATGAAGCTTTAAAAAGTTTTTTGGGTAATAAGAAAGAGGAAATAAAAAATTTAAAAGAGAAATATAGGCTTCCAGAATTTAATTTTTATACGGCTTATTATTATGAAATCGCAAGTGAAGCAGATTTTAAATTAAAAAATGGAGAAGAAGAACTATATATATTTTTTAAGCAATTTAATAACACTTATAATTTAAAAGAATTTTATTTAGAAAATACTTTCTATTTTAATATTTTTTATTATTTTAGAATTAGTATAAATTAGAACTTTTACTTTTAAGTTATTTGTAGTATAATTAATCTATATGTTTGGAGGAAGATTATGAAATTTAAAATATCGCCCAAAGACTTTTTAATTTTTTGTTTATATTGTTTACTTTTATTATATCTATGTTGTATAGCTGTTTTAAATTTCTCATCTTTTATAAATACAGGTGAGTTTTATGGCTTGTTGCCGTTTAAAGCTTTTACAAAAGATTATTTATTATTGACGTTATTTATGTTTTTTATTTCGTTAGTTATCGTTTTTACAAGTGTTTCTTCTTATATTTTTAATAAAGAAAAAGGTAAAGGATTTGGTTTAAAATTAGGGGAAAAACAGGAAGCTGGATATGCTAGATGGAGTACAGAAAAAGAAATCAAAAGTGACTCTGGTATTGAAAAAGTTGACCCTCAGGCAGATACTGTTACAGCGGCAGGTATTCCTTTAATAAATAATGGTAAAGAAATTTGGGTTGATAATGGAGAATATCATAACTTAGTTATTGGGTCAACTGGTTCTGGTAAAACGCAGACTGTTGTTAAACCAATGGTAAATTTACTTGCTAAAAAAGGCGAATCGATGATAATAACAGACCCTAAAGGTGAGATTTATAAATATGCGGCTACGGCTTTAAAAGAACGGGGATATAAAATAATAGTCTTAAATTTCCGAGAGCCTAATCATGGTAATGCTTGGAATCCACTTACTTTGCCATATCGCTATTTTAAAGATGGTAATTCTGATAAATCAACAGAATTATTAGATGACGTTGCTTTGAATATTTTGTATGACCAAACGAAAAAAGGTGGAGACTCTGATTTCTGGGAAAAAAGTGCTGCGGATTATTTTTCAGGTTTAGCTTTAGGTTTATTTTATGATGCCCAGGAAAAAGAAGTTAATTTAAATAGTATAAACTTTATGAGTAGTATTGGTGAAGAGAGATATGCGACTAGTACTTATATAAAAGAGTATTTTAATTTAAAAGGTCAAGAGTCTAGTCCTTATATATTTGCATCTAATACTATTAATGCTCCTAATGAAACGAAGGGCGGTATTTTATCAACTTTTAGACAGAAAATAAGGTTATTTTCATCACGTGAAACATTAAGTGAGATGCTAGCTTATAGTGATTTTAAAATGGAAGATATAGGCCGTGAGAAAACAGCAGTATTTATGATTATTCATGATGAGAAAAAGACATATCATGCTTTGATGACGATTTTTATTAAGCAATGTTATGAAACGCTTATTGATGTGGCTCAAGAAAATGGCGGAAAACTGCCATATAGAACTAATTTTATTTTAGATGAGTTTGCGAACATGCCTCCGCTTAAAGATGTCGATTCAATGGTTTCAGCGGCCCGTTCAAGAGATATCAGATTTACTTTTATTATTCAAAACTTTGCCCAATTAAATGATGTCTATGGTAAAGAAGTAGCAGAAATTATTAAAGGTAACTGTGGTAATTTAGTTTATTTAATTAGTACAGAGTTAGCAGCTTTAGAAGAAATATCAAAGATGTGTGGAGAAGTTAAATCAAAAGAGAAAGATAAGACTGCTTCAACGCCTTTAGTTACAATTTCAGATTTACAAAAGTTAAAACTTTTTGAAGCAATAATTATTAGATTACGTAAAAATCCTTTTAGGACGAAGTTAGAGCCTGATTTTAAAATGAATTGGGGGATGAATAGAGAAGAATCAGCTTATCCTAATCGGGAAACGAAAAAAATAGAATTATTTGATGTTAAAAAATATGTTACGGAAGAAAAAAGAAAACAAATGATGAGTAACTTGGAAAATAAAGATAATAACATGAGTAATCCGTTCAGTAATAATTTTGGTAATCCTTTTACACCGAGCGGAATGGGAAGTACGCCTAATTTTGGGGGTGGAATGAATACAGGATTTAATAATATGAATTCTAATGTTCCACCTTTAAATTCTAATCCAAGTGCTTTAAATACTGGCTTTAATAGTACTCCTTTTGGTAATAATCGAGCGGTAAATAAACCAATAAATATTTCACCTAATTTAAATAGTAATGGGGCATTTACACCAAATAGTATGGGTAGTATGCCAAATTTTGGAGGAGGAATGAATACAGGGGCTAATAACAATATGAATACTAACCCATTTAGTTCTAATCCAATGTTTGATAAGCCGATGAATAGTTTATCGGATAGTGATATTGATGCGATGATGAAAGATATTGATAGAAGATTAAAAGAATTAGACGAAGAAGAAGCACGTCAAAAAGCAGAACTTGAAAAAGCCAAAAATACTTCACCAGTTGCTAATTTACCTAAAGAAAAACCGGCTCAGGAAATGCTTAACAATAATACCAATGTTGATTTAAATAATCCTTCTTTAAATGTTCCGCTTTCCATGCCTAATGAAAATAAAAACGTGGAACTTAATAATAATGGTGAGAGTGTGAAAGAAGTAGTTGATACGACAATTCCTGCCACTTTAAAACAAGACTTTGATAAAGAAGCTAAGAATGATGATTTAACTAAACCTAAAATAAATGTGGATGCGGATAGTATAATTGTTAATGATAATGTGATTACAGATGATGAATTTTTTGACGATTTTTTCAATGAATAAAGGGCTATTATTATAAGTCCCTTTTTTATTTTTTCGTATCATAAATTAGTGATGTATATGAAAAGATTAAATATAAATAATTATTTTAGGAATATGGGAATATTGATTGATATTCAAAACCCTCAAGATTATCTTAAATTTCATCATCCAGATAGTATAAATATTCCTTATGAAAAATTAATGCTTAATTATAAACAAATTCTTGATAAAAATAAGTCCTATTTTATTGTTTGTTCTAAAGGAACTAAATCGCGTAAAGCAGTTAGTATTTTAGAATTTTACGGCTATGATGTTACGCAAATGAGCTATGAATAAAGTTAATTTATGGTAAATGTAAAGCTAAATTGATTAATATTGACTTAAAGCATGAAAGTCAAATATAATTAAGTTGTAGTAGTGGGTTAATCTAAAACGTTTGGAATTTGTTTGTCTCCGTATAATGCGACCAACGCTAACGTGTTCCGTGTGAATTCGGATGGCAACCTCGGCAACAACAACGTGAACAACACGTTTGGTGTGCGCCCAATATCCTTTTAACCTCAAGTGATGGTTAAGACTATCATAAGCAGAACTAGGATACAAGATTAGTCCAAAGAGAAATCTTAAATAAATAATACCGATGTTTTGTATCTGGAATATGAAACTATTACGGTATTTTTTGTTTTGATGTAAAATATTTGTTTTGCTCTTGCAGACTAGAAAATATTATGATATATTTTAATTGTACTAGTACATATAGTACAGTTTGGGAGTGATAGTATATGATTGAAGTTAAGAATTTAACTAAAAGTTTTGATAATGAGATATTTGTTTTAGAAAATCTTTGTTGTACTATTCAAGATAACGCAATTTATGGTTTAGTTGGTGCTAATGGAGCTGGTAAATCAACTTTGTTGCGGTTAATAAATAGTATTTATAAAGCTGATGCGGGAGAAATCTTAATTGATGGTATCAGTGTGTATGATAATGAAGAGATAAAACAAGAGATGGTATTTGTGCCAGATGATTTATTTTTTTATAATGGTTATACACTTATGGATATGGCAAGTTTTTATGAAGCGTTATATTACAAGTTTGATATGGATTATGTTATTGCGGTAGCAAACAAACTTAAACTTAATTTAAATGCTAAAATCAGTTCTTTTTCAAAAGGAATGAAAAGACAATGTGCACTTATTTGTGCTTTAGCAACTCATGCAAAATATTTATTTTTTGATGAGACTTTTGATGGACTTGATCCTGTTGTTCGGAAATATTTTAAAAGTTTATTAGCAGAGCAAGTAAGTAACAACGCTACAATTATTATGACTAGTCATAATTTACGAGAATTAGAAGATATTTGTGATAATTTAGGACTTTTATATAAAGGAAATATTTTATTTGAAAGTGATATAGATACTTTGAAAACAACAATGTTTAAAGTCCAAATTTCTTTAAAACAGAATTTTAATAAATCTACTTTTAAAGGTTTAAAAATATTATCATATAAAAAAATTGGAAGCGTGGCTACTTTGATTATTGATGAAAATGGTAAAGATAGTAAGAAAATATTAAGTAATTTAAATCCTATTATCTTAGATTATTTACCACTAACTTTGGAAGAAGTATTTATTTATCAGATGGAGGCTTTAGGATATGAATTTAATGAAATTATTTAATTATAAATATTTTAGAGAAAATATAAAAAAATCAAAAGGTTTAATAGCTTTTGTTTTAGGCTTAGTTCCGCTTTTAAATATTGTGATGCTTACAATTTGTATCACAGAAAAACAAAATTTGATGAATTTTAATTTGCTAAGTATTATAACGCAGATAGGTTTATATTTTATTCCTATAATTTTAGCTTTTGTTTTGTTTGGTTTTGTCTTTAAAAGGCGAAGTGTTGATTTTGTGATGGCTCAACCCATTAGTAGAAAGAGTTTGTATTTTACAAATATTCTAGGAGGCTTTTTCATATTATTGATATTTATGCTTTTTAATGTATTTATTTTTCTTTTTTTCAATCTATTCTTTAGTACTATTACAATTCCTTTTTTAATGATAGTAGATTATTTTGTATTGTGGTTAGTATCCTATATTTTTATGTTTAGCGTCGCGGTACTTGCTATCACATTGGCAGGTAATTTAATGGGAAGTATCGTACTTATATTAATTATTATATGTTTATATCCTTTTTTAGTAGCGTCTAATTTATGGTTTGCTAATAATACGCATAATTATATTAAATGCACAATGGATACTTGTGCACCTAAGAATTATAGTTGTGATAGTGAAGAATGTGCAACGAGGCTTTTAAATAATGAGTATTATTTATCTTATAACAGGGGATTTAATGTTATTTTAACAGCTCCAATATTAATATTAGAGATGGATGAAGCAAGTATATATAATGTTTCCAGTCTGATTAAAATGGTGATATTAAGTATCATATATCTTTCTTTGGGATATTATCAGTTTAAAAATCGGAAAATGGAAAATAACGAAACAAGTTTCAAAAGTGAATTTGCTCATTATTTTGTTAAAACCATTACGCTTATACCTGTAACTTTTATTTTGATGTTAATTATCCAAGGGGGCGATTTTATGGGATTTTTGGTTTCTTTGGTTTTGGTGTTTATTTATTATAATATATATGATTTGATAACTCGAAAAGAAATATTTAAATTTTTAAAATCGGTTATTGTTTGTTATACAACTTTTTTAGTTATTTTAGGAGCATATTATCTTGTACCACGTTTTATTAATAAAGAAATGGTAATAGAGGATATAACAAGTATTTCTTTAGAACATTTTGGAAATGGGTATAATGAAACTTTAGTTATTAAAGATAAAGATATGATTAACATTTTGCTAAGGGAGTCTCTTGCTTATTATGAACGTATGGATTATGACCGAAGATTTGTTACTTTAGCTAGTAAGAATAAGGACTATGCGGCTAACTTGATATTATCGCCAACTTCTGAGGATATAATTGAAAAATATTGTTTAGAACAACAAAAAGAAAAGCGTCTTAACTATAAATATCAGAATATCCTTTATGTTGAGGGAATTCCTGTTACAAAAGAGCTTAAAAATTTAATAAAAGAAACTATGCAAGACGTGGAATATAAAGAAGATTATAAAAATTCAGATTATCTAAAAGTTTATAATTATACTAATCATGATTATGAAGTCTTGCTAGTTCCATATATGGCGAATGATAAGCTATTTAAGTATGTAGAAGAGTATGAAAATAATATGTTCTTAGAGATGATTTCGAAAAATGGTAATAATTTAAATTTTTATTTAGCTGGTAATGTAGAAGCTTTTGGTGAACTTGATGAGTATGTATTTAATTATGTAATTAAAAGCAATTTAAATGATTTTGCCGACTTTATTAAAACAAATAACCATAAAAAGTCACAAAATAGTGCAATAATTCAAGTTTATAATGATTATTCTAGGATTTTTCATATTTATGATGTTGATGCTTTTAAAAAGGAATTTGTGCGTTATCAGGAAAAGCTCTCAAATGATGAGACATATTTAGAATTAGTAGAGAATTTTAAGGATAGCGAATATGAATATTAATATAGATTATCAAACAAGAACTCCTATATACTTTCAAATTGTTGATAAAATAGAAGAGTTTGTAACGAGAGGAATTGTGAGTCCGGGTGACCAAATACCTAGTATTAGAGATTTAGCATATACTTTAGGAATTAATCCCAATACTGTTAAAAAAGCGTATGATATTTTGGAGCAAAAAGGCATTATTATTTCAAAATCAACGAAAGGGACTTTTATTACGGATAATATTAGTAAGGCTAGAGACGAAAAAATTGCTAGTTTAATTGTGGAAGTAAAAAATAATATTATAGAATTGCAAAACTATGGTTTATCTTTTGAGGAAATATTAGAGGAAATTAAGTAATTATGACAATATTGTATAAAATTTTAATTAATATAACCCTTGTTTTCACTTTTTACTTTGCTTTAACAGGACTTTGGGCTTTTAAAAAAAGTAAAGTAATTCCTAAATTTAAGAAAAAAAATAAATTGGCAATTTTAATTGCTTGTCGAAATGAAGGAATGGTTATTGAAAACTTAATTCGTAGTTTAAAAAAATCTCGCTATCCTAAGAATAAATTTGATATTATTGCTTTACCTAATAATTGCACGGATAATACTAAAGATATTATTTTAAAAGAAAATATTATGAGTCTCGAAATAGAAAATTCGGTTAAAACAAAAGGAGCTGTTTTAAAGTCGGCTTTTAAGAAATTAGAAAATAGTGATTATGATGCCTATATTATTGTCGATGCGGATAATTTAGTAGATAAAAACTTTTTAAGTCGCATGAATGACGGCTTTAATAGTGGCTATAAAGTAGCACAGGGTTTTAGAGATGCTAAAAATCCTAATGATAATTGGTTGACAGGTTCTTATACAATGTTTTATTATATTCAAAATTTCTTTTTTAATAAAGCAAGAATGCATCTTAATGCTTCAGCAACGATTAATGGAACTGGATTTATGATTGCTAAAAGTGTTATAGATGAATATGGTTTTAATCCTAAGACACTTACGGAAGATAGTGAATTTACGGGAATTTGCTCAATCAATAATATTCAAGTTGGTTTTATTAAAGATGCGATTATTTATGATGAGCATCCGATAAAATTTCGGGATTCTTGGCAACAACGAAAACGTTGGAGCAGTGGTTCTATCGCTTGTTTTAAACATTATGCGTCTAAACTTTTAAAAACATTTTTAAAAACCAGAAATTTGAGTTCTCTTGACATGACGTTATTTTATGCGGCACCATTTATTCAAGTGCTATCATTAATTTTTCCGGTAGTGTCTTTTATTCTTAATATAATAAAGGGTGAGTTTATTAATGTTTCCAGTATTAATTTCTTTTGTCTTTTGTATGTTTTTAATGTACTTATAAATATTTTTATAATAAAAATATATCATAAAAAAATTAAAGATTATTATAAAGGAATATTAAGTTTTTCGTTATTTATTATTTCTTGGATACCGATAAATGTTGTGTGTTTAGTTAAAAAAACGAAAAGTTGGGAGCAAATTCCCCACAGTCGAAATATTAAAATTGAAAATATACATAATTAAGTTTTCATATTTCTGTTAAATTTGTCTTATTTATGAGTTGACTATCAAAATTTTTTTGGTATAATTAGTTTAGAAGGTGAATGGTATGAAGAATTTAAACAAAAAAGGTTTTACGTTAGTAGAGTTACTTAGTGTTATAGTTATTTTATCAGTTGTAGTGTTAATTGCAACTAATGCAGTTATTCCAATGATGGCTGGGGCGAAGAGACAAGCACTCGCTACAGAAGCTAATACAATACTTGGTATAGCTAAAAAAATGTATGCTAATGATGGCGCGGCTGGTTCTAAATGTTATTCTTATGAAGATGTTAAAAATTCAGGACTTTTAGACAAGAATGATGATAGTTATAGTGGAAGTTTCTTGATTGAAAGTGCGGGCGATGGCAAGAATTATAATATTAAAGTTTGGTTATCTAATGGTACGAATATGGTAAGTGGTGAAGCACCAGATATTACTCCTGATAAAGTTATTGAATCAAGCGAGGTTGCATCAACTGTTTGTGGTGTTAAGTAAGAACTTTAAATAGTTCTTTTTTTCTTGTTAAAAACCTTTATTTCCTTTATAATTAAAGTGGTGATAAAAAATGATTATAGGTTCACATGTTTCATTTGGTAGTAAAGGATTACTTGGAAGTGTAGAGGAAGCATTAAGTTATGGAGCTAATACTTTTATGTTTTATACGGGTGCTCCTCAAAATACAATTAGAAAAGATATTAATAAAGAGGCAGTAATAAAAGCACAAGAATTAATGAAGGCTAATAATATAGATATTAATAAAGTGATATGTCATGCCCCTTATATAATTAATCTTGCTAATGATACAGTTTTAGAAAAATATGATTTTAGCATTAATTTTTTAAAAAAAGAACTTAGTAGATGTGAAGAAATGGGTATAAAATATATTGTCCTTCATCCTGGTTCTAGTGTGGGTATTGAAAGAAGTAGAGCACTAGATAATATTATTAAAGCTTTAAATATAATAATTACACCAAACACTAAAATTATGATTTTATTAGAAACTATGGCGGGAAAAGGAACAGAGCTTGGACGAACTTTAGAAGAGATTAAATATATTATTGATGGGGTTAATTTTAAAGATAAAATAGGTGTTTGTCTTGACACATGCCATTTAAATGATGCTGGTTATGATTTAACAAATTTTGATGCTTTTTTAGAGGAATTTAAAAGAATTGTGGGACTTAAATTTCTTAAATGTGTTCATGTAAATGATAGTAAAAATTCTTTAGCTTCTCACAAAGACAGACATGCTAATATTGGTTATGGAACAATTGGCTTTGATAGTTTATTAAAAATAGTTACTCATGAACTTTTAAAAGATATTCCGAAGATTTTAGAAACTCCTTATATAGGAGAAGATGACGAAGATAAAAATCGGATATATCCTCCTTATAAATTTGAAATAGTAATGTTAAAGACAGGAGAGTTTAATAATAATTTAATGCAAGATATAAGAGAATTTTATAAGTAATCTTTGGATGTGATTAATTTGGAAATAGCCAAGTATATGTAAATGCTTATAATAGATGGGTTCGTAAAGGAAGCTATAATATTCAAGATTTTACAATGTCTGTCGCTACTTTAGAAAACGGTAAAGGTGAATATAATAAAGAATTAAGAGAATTTATAGCATCTGTTTTGGTGATGCTTATCTTGAAGTTTTAAAAGATTATTATGTTATTTCAGCTTTAGAAGAAGTGGAAAGAATTAAAAGTGTTTTATGTAGAGGTAGAAACTAACGAAAGTTGGTTTTTAATATATTTAAATTAGAATTAATGCTATAATAAATAACTACTTAGAGGTGTTTGTTCACAGCTAGAAATATGAAAGCCATGGACATTATTATGAAAATACAAAAGATTATAGCTATACGACAAATTATACTGCAAGTGATTTATGATAGAATTAATAAAAATGATAGATAGTTCTTTATTAGAAGTTAAACTTTTATGCGTCTATTTAGCCTAATTTAAAGAAGATTATATTATAATGGAAAAATATATCGGATAAGATATGAGTAGAATAACAATTGCTGCGGCAGATGAAATCGTAGAAATACTTTTTTAGGATTCTCATGGTTATGCTAAATGGTTCGCTATTAATTTCATCCAAATATGGAACTAAATATGAACAAATGGAGTTTTAATTTTTTTATGAAAAATATGATAATAAATATAATAGAATAATTTATTTTTCTGGTCATATTGTATGTTCATGATATAGATTTTTAGATAATACTTTAGGATGGTTGGCAAGAAACGAAAAGCCATAATATTATAATAAGTATAAGTTTAAAATATTTAAATCCATAGCTTTTAAAACTTGAAAAATTTTAATGATTAAACTTTTTCTTAAAGTAAAAAATCTCTACTAAAATGAGAGATTTTATAAAAATGCTTGATATTTTGCGCTGTATTCATTAAATAATTTGACGATTTTAGTGAAATTTTCAGGATTATAATTATTTTTGTAGCGTTCTAAGTTTAATAATTTAGGATTTTTTATTACTTGTTCCCAATTTTTTTTAATAAAGCTATAGGTAAAATCTAGTTCTCCACTACTTAAATTAACATTTTTTTTGATGGCAAAGTTAGACACATCTTCACGAGTTAATCGGTCCATGTATCTTTTAATTAAATTATACATATTAACACCCTAATATATTGTATGAAATGAGGTAATTTTTGAATACTAATAATGGTGAATTTCATGAAAAAGAAATTTTATTTAATTATTAGTTTAATAGGGGTTATATTTGGTTTGTTTATTTGGCGAGTTATTAGTCTTGCTTATATAAATAAGGAACATTATAAAGAAAAATATAAAGAAATTAGTGAAATATATGTAGAAGGTTCATCAGCGCCTAGAGGACGAATATTAGACATAAAGGGACGAGTAATTGTTGATAATGTTGGTGTTAATGAAATACTTTATCATAAGCCACAGGGGATTACAACTCTGGAGGAAGTAGATATTGCAATAGAACTAGTGAAGCTTACTAATTATGAGTACAAGTATGATGAAGCCAAATTAAAAGATTATTATTTAATTATAAAGCTTGAAGAAGCAAGCAACCTTATAACAGAGGAGGAAAATGAACTATATCAAAAAAGAAAATTATCAAGTGAAGATATATATAATTTAAAACGGGAAAGAATTACAAAAGAAATGTTAGATAAACTAACAAAAGAAGAATTATATAGTTCATATTTTTATTATTTAATGAATGATGGTTATTACTATGATAATAAAATTTTATTAAAAAAAATTGATGATGAAGTTTATGCACGAATTTTAGAAAAGAAATTACCAGGGATAATGGGAGATTTTTCGTGGGAAAGAACTTATCCTTATCAGGATAGTTTAAAAAGTGTATTAGGTCTTGTTAGTACAACTTTGCCCAAAGAAAAAGAATATTTGTTAGATAAAGGCTATACTTTAGATGATAAAGTGGGTATTAGTGGCTTAGAGGAATATTATGAAGAATATTTAAAAGGAGAAAAAGCGGTTTTTCAAGTAGTAAATAATGATTTAGTGTTAATTAAAGAAGCTAAAAGGGGTAATGATTTAGTTTTAGAAATAGATATGGATATTCAGCTGAAAGTAGAAAGTATTATAAAAGAAGAAATAAAAAAGGCAAAAAAACTTGCTAATACAGAATATTATAAAGAATCTTTTGCTTTAATAAGCGAACCTTTAACAGGGGGAGTGAAAGCTTTGGTAGGGGTAAGAATCAATGATAAAGGAAAATTCCAAGATGTGAGTATAAATGTTATTAAAAACGCTTATACCGTAGGAAGTGTAGTTAAAGGAGCTTCGATGGCTGTAGGATACCAAAATAAAATTATTGATATCGGAACAACAATGACTGATTCTTGTGTTAAACTTGCGAATATTCCTGCTAAATGTTCATTTAAAAGCTTGGGTTCCTTAAATGATATTAAAGCACTGGCAATGAGTTCTAATTATTATCAGTTTATTATTGCTTTAGGAGTTTCTGGTAATAAGTATAAATATAATATGAATGCTAAAGTTAAAGAAAGTGATTTTAAAAAATATCGAGATACTTTTGCATCTTTTGGTTTGGGTACTAAAACGGGTATTGACCTGCCAAATGAGGCCAGTGGTATGCAGGGAAGTATTATTGCTCCTGATTTACTTTTAAATCTTGCAATTGGACAATATGATTTATATACACCAGTAGGTATGTTACAATATATTAATACAATTGCAAATAATGGAACAAGATTAAAGTTAAATTTAATGCATAGTATTAATAGTGATGGGAATATTTTAAGAGAAAATACACCACAAGTTTTAAATAAAGTTAATATAGAAGAAAAATATATGAAACGAGTTCAAGAGGGATTTAGAGAAGTAATTAAAAGTGGAACAGGCTACTGGTATGCAGATCCTAGTATTAAAGGTGCTGGTAAAACCGGGACAAGCGAATCTTATATAGACTCTAATTATGATGGAAAGTTAGATGCTTATGTGTTAAGTAATACTTTTATAATGTATGCGCCTAGTGATAAACCAAAGTATTCGCTAGTTGTAATTAGCCCGAATGTAGCTAATCTGAATGCTAAAAATAACTATTATGCGCCTGTAAATCGCTTAATTGCACGGAAAATTAACGATTTCCTCTTGTGGGATGATTAAAATTTTGTTATAATACTCATAGACTTTTTTAAAGGAGGTGCCTTTTATGGCTAAAAATGAAAATCGAAATTATGTAACACTAAAATGTACAGTATGTGGTGAGGAATTAAGAACTACTAGTAAAAATAAAAAGAATACACCTGACCGTTTAGAAATTAAGAAGTATTGTAATAAATGTCATAAACATCAAACAGTAAAAGAAAAAAAATAAAAGGTATTTTGAATAAAAAATTTCAAATAAGTTGGATTATTGTATTTTTTAGAAATTGTAAATGATTCCAACAAAGGAATAGCTTGATAATCACTATACTATTTTTAAATATAGTGATGGCTAGTCTTTAAAAATAAAGATCTTAGAATCTTGGAAAAAAATTAGACATTAGGAGAAATTTTATGAAAAAACATCGCTTATTAAAAATTACGATTAGCTCTCCTATATATGCACAACTTGGGGGGCATCATATGGCCGAGACTATACCTATAATGTATAGTAGTCCTCATAATCTAAGTTTAAAGGCAACAAAGCCGAAAGAAATTAAAGTAGCTACAAGAATTAGGTTATCAGAGGGTAAACCGAAAAAATTTTTTAAATAAGGAGTAAAAAATGAATATTAACATAAATGATATTAAAAATGGTATGACGATTATTATGGATAATAATCTATATCAAATTGTTGAATTTCAACATGTAAAACCTGGTAAAGGTTCAGCATTCGTTAGAATGAAACTAAAAAATTTAAGAACTGGTTCTATAACTGAAGATACTTATAATACTAATATTAAGATTACAAAAGCTCATGTAGACCGTACTCCAATGCAATATTTATATGCTGCAGGAGATAATTATGTTTTCATGAATAATGAAACTTATGAACAAGTAGAAATTAATACTAAAACTTTAGGAGACCAAGTGAAGTTTATTAAAGAAGGTTTAGATATTACAGTTGATTACTATGAAGGAGAAATTATTGGTATAACACTTCCAGAAAAAGTTGAATATGAGATAATCGAAACTGAACCAGCGGTTAAAGGCAATACAACAAATAATGCGCAAAAGGATGCGACGATTGAGACTGGTTATGTAGTAAAAGTGCCATTATTTATTAATGCAGGAGAAAGAATTATTATATCTACTAAAGATGGCAAGTATTCATCAAGAGCGTAAAATCAGATTTATCTGATTTCAGACTGTTGACAAATAGGTATAAATTTTACTTATTTGTCTTTTAATTTGTT
>CAOKNI010000011.1 GCA_948470005.1 uncultured Mycoplasmatota bacterium | reverse complement strand
TTTTTTGAATCAATTTTTTTCAAATTTTGGTTTCACATCATTTACAAGTGTTCAACTAAAATTAAAAAATAAATTTGACTATAATATTTTAATTTCTTTCTAAATTATAAGTATATTTACTATAGTTACCAAATACAAACTTTATCTTATTCTGTTTTACTTAAGATTTTTTCTACTTCGCTAATTAATACCTCTGTATTTGGAATATAGTAAGTATAAGTGGAAGCAAATATATTATTTAGCATATTCCATAGTTATACCCTTTTTTTCAGTACAAAGAATAATTCCAATTGTTTCATTATCAAATTCATCTTTAATTTTTTTGTTATAGTAATTTATATACATATTCATTTGTCCAGTATATTCTGGTTTCATATCATCCATTTTCAAATCTATTAATACGTATGATCTTAAAATCTTATTATATAGGCAAAGATCAACGTAATAATGAGTGTTGTTATCTAATGTAATTCTTACTTGATTTCCGACGTACATAAAGCCTTTTCCTAGTTCCATTAAAAATGCCGATAAATGATTTATTAAATTTTTTTCTAATCATTCTCGAGCAATGGTTTATTTTCTTTAATGCCTAAAAATGCAAAAACATAAGGTTCTTTTAATATATCTATTGGATTACTTATAGTTTGACCTTTTTTAGATAATTCCATCTGATAGTAGTAATCTTTGAAATAAAGATGAATCAATTTGCCTTTTTAATTCTCTTTTCGACCATTTAGAATTTATACATTCTTGTTCATAAAAGTTTCTTTCTTTATCATCTTCTATATAAATTAAATAACAATAATGATTCCAGCTTAAATTTCCAGCCAGTGGTTGGAAATTCTTATACTTGCTATAAAATAATCTCATATTATATAATCCAGGCAAACTAAAACCACTGCCAAATTTACTTGTTAATTTTTTAGATAATTTATTTAATATATCCTTACCGTTATCTAGTATCGTTTGCATAACTTTCTTTTCTGCATAATTTAAAGTATTCCATTTATCTTTATCAGGTATAACACTAACATAATTCTTATTAGAAAAAGTTATTCTGAATGAAGAATTATCGGAAGAAAAAGTTGGCTTTTTTCAAAATCGTTATATGACTCTAAAATTCTAATTAAACCGCTTCTTCTTTCCATAAAATGTAATCTATTAAAAATATCAGAGATTATTCTATTTCTTCGCATAGACGATACTTTAGTTATATCTAAGTTTTGGATAAACTGCCATCAATCATTCCAACTGGAGATGTTATTTCTAATTTATCAAACATATCAATCTTATTAATTATAGACTATTGTCCCAATAGACTCACCTTTAATAGCTCTAACAATATTTTCAGGATCAGCAATCCCAAAAACTAGTAGTGGCATAGAATTATCCCGGCACATAGCAGTAGCAGTTGAATCCATGACTTTTAAATCTTCTTTTAATACATCTAAATATGTAATGGCTTCATAACGAATAGCATCAGGGACAATTTTAGGGTCCGCAGAATATACAGCATCTATCGATTTACCTAATAAAATAATATCTGCATTTATTTCAATTGCTCGAAGGGAAGCAGCTGTATCAGTGGTAAAGTAAGGGTGTCCTGTTCCCCCGCCAAATATCACAACTCTTTTCTCTTCTAAATATTTTTTAGCTTTTTTCTCATCAAATTGTTCTGCAATACCTTTCATTTCAATTGATGTCTCTACTTTGGCACTTAAACCTTTTGATTCTAGAGCATCACTTAGAGCTAAAGCATTCATGCATGTTGCAAGTATACCCATATAATCAGCAGTACTACGTTCCATTTCCGGACCAAATCTGCCACGCCAGAAATTGCCAGCACCAACAACAATAGCAACTTCAACACCCATTTCGACAACTTCTTTTATCTTATCACATAAAGCTCCAACGATATTATTATCTAAGCCAAATTTCTTGTCTCCTGCTAAAGCTTCACCGCTTAATTTTAATAAAACTCTTTTATACTTAACCATTTTTATCACTCCTAAAATTATTCTACCATAAAACAAGAGATGAAGAAACAAAAAAACGAAAGATTTATTCTTTCGTTTGATTAGAAAATGAAGTAAGAAACTTCTTCTTGCTCATACATAAAATTTTTGGTAAAAAATACTCTTAATAAGTATATAGCTGTATGAGCAAGTATTAATTATTCAACAGCAATCAGTATGAGCTGGTGCCAAGTATAGTTACAAGTTTTCCATAAACTGAATTATTTTCTTCAAAAGCATTGTAATACAGGTCTAATTTATTTTCATTATCTTCAACAAAACATATTAAACACTTCACCGCAAGCAGTAGGCTTGTACCCCAATAATTTAATTAATGAAATTTCGTGACAAAATTAAAATATAGGGTCAAAAAAAGATTAACTAATAATCTTCGTTAATACTATCAATAAATTCTATTTCTTCATCAACAACACTTCTTAGTCTTCTTTTAAAGACTCCAACCCGACGCTTTAGTGTTTCGGCATCTTGTTCAACTTTATTAGCTTGTAGTAGGGCATCATTAATAATACGAGAGGCATTTCGTTTGGCATCATCCATAATTCCTTTTGCTTCATCACGAGCAATTCTTTTAATTTGATTGGAAGCATCTTCAGCGACCATTATCGCTTTATTTAAAGTATTTTCCATATTTTTATATTTTTCTAATTCGGCTTTTAAATTAGCAATATCAATATCTTGTTTTTTTAGTTTATTAAGCATGCTTTCATATTCTGCTGTTACTTCATTTACAAAATTATTTACTTCAATTTTATTATAGCCAAAACTACTTGTACTAAACTTCCTCAAGGACTCATCACCTCTAATATATTAATTGTAACACAACTACCATTCTTCTTCTACTTCGTTCTTATTCTTTTCTACTTCATCTGAAATTTTACCTTGGACATTAACATTATTAGGAGTACATAGATAGATACCTACTCCAATTTTTTGCATTGATCCACCTATAGCATAAATACATCCACTAAGGAAATCGATAATTCTTTTAGCTTGGTCGGAAGTTACACGCTTTAAATTTACGACAACACTATTACGATTTTTTAAGTGGTCAGCTATTTGCTGTGACTCAGAATAGGCACGAGGCTCCAATAAAATCATTTTATTTCCAGATTTATCTGCCTCAGCTAAAGCTTCACTTTCACTTACACTATAAAACTCATCTTCGGTACCAGTAAGAGTATCTTCTTCGTCATTACCTGTTAACCAATTTTTTAATTTACTAAGAGCCATATACACTCCTCCTATTTTCTAAATTAATTCTATCAAATATTTTTACTTAAATCAATACTTTAAAAAAGCTAAAAAAGTATTATAAATACTCCATAATTCGAACATCTTTAGCTAATTTTTCAATTAATGATTCAGGTTCATATTTATTAAATATTTCAACAAAGTTACTATTATCCATTAAAAACATGTCATGATAATTAATAAATATTTCAGATAAATTAGTAACGCCAATATTGTTTAAATATTCTAGGTTTTTAGAAACTAATTTTTTATGAGCTTCTAACTCTTTAATTAAAACACTTGTGGAATTTTCTTTTAAAGCTTCGATGTCTTTTTTACCAAAACCAAACTTTTCTAAGAATTTCATGCAGCTCTTCCCCTTCCCATTTCAACTTCTGGAATAGTGCTTAAAATAGTCTCTGCTTCAACTGATTGTAAATTGACACCCATGTCTTCCATTATATTACTAATCATACCATTTATTCCTAAGAATTGGTATTCCTTTCTTAATATAGCATCAGCTAGTCTACTTAAAATATTTTGAACGATATTTACAACAACTCCATTAGTAGGATTAGCAAGAATTATATAATTTAGATTTTTACTAATTTCATTATAAATTCCACGGTCAAACTCATCCATAATTTGAATGCTATCTTGACTTTCGGCCCCCTTAATATCTACAACATTAGTAGGTGCCGTATCAGTAGGCTCTGAAGCGACATTACTCGTTAAATATTTATCGGGATCTTCTGTACTAAATAATGTACTTACAAAAGTATTATCACTATTTAAATATGGAGCCCCAGCTTTTTGATATTTTTTTAATCTTTCAACAAAGCTTCTTTTAAAACAAGCAAGACGCATATTTACTTCAAACACAGTTTTAAGTCCCATACTCTCAATTTCCGCAAGGACACTTTTTACTTCTTCAAGTTCTTTAGCATTTATAGTTAAAGCTTTAACAAAACCGCCTGGAACGGTATTTACATCATAACCGAAGTTTGCAAAAACCTCCGCTACGGCACTAGAGTTTACTTGTAATTTTTCATTTGCTACAAATTTGTATTTGTCAACACCTTCATCTAGTAAAACTCCAACATCACCAATAATTAATCTTTCCATATTATAAACCTCCCTAATACGCCATAAGTGGTACTTTCTTTGGGTCTAAACCACTATTTTGTAATACTATTATTGCTTTATCTAAACTTTTGTAATCATATTTTGTTAACACACTAGGATTTAAATAAATATCTAGAGCACTCTTGCCTATTCTTAATAATCTATCAACTTTAGCTTCTAATTCTTTATCATATAGTAAGCTTATATTATCTACAAAGACATCTAAATTTAAATCATTATTTTTAAATATGGCAACATTTCTTCTGATAACTTTTTCGTTAAAATGAGCTAAGATTTCGTCTAAGTCCGTAGTTGTATAATCTAAGTAATCGAGACCTATTTCACTAAATAAATCCATAAGGTCTTCTCTATCAAAAGTTTTTTCTACAACTGCTTCTTCACTTTTTGGTTCTTCTTTTACTTCGACTATTTCCACAGGCTTAACTGCTACTGGTGTAGAAGTACTTATGGCACTTTCTTTTTTAGCTTCTTTCATGACATCGCCAATTGATCTTTTATCAGCATTTTTAAGACGGTTATCATAATCAAATAAAGCGTCTTCAGGGAACATCAAGATTTTAGCAGCTTCTCTAGTCTCATCTTCACTAAACTGAAATTGGTCTAATAGTGAAGTAATGGAATCTCTTGTAATATTGATATTACCTGCTAAAGCAAGTTCAAAGTACTCATTTAATTTTTCTTGAGCTTCCATTGCCGCATCTTTTCTAATGCCAAGTTCTTCAATCTCAGTAATAGCGCTTTCCATTTCTTCTTCCACTGCTAAAAGCTCTTTTTTACTAGCATCAATATCATTATGAACATTTTCCATTGTTTCAGGAAGTTTGGCATTTAGTCTTTCTACTAAAGCTTCAGGGTCAAAATTAATGTTTAAACGAGTTATAACTGTCTCAAATGAAGTCTTATCAATACCATTTAAAACATCAATTAATTTCTTTCCTTGTTCCTCAAGATTTTTACTATCGCTTTCTAGCTCCGCAATTTTATCTTGTAAAGCACTTTTTTGCTTAGTGGTCCGCTCCTTTGTTTCTTCTGCTAGGACTTTAGAACTTTCCATTTCTTTTAAAATCACACTATCGCTGCCACGTAGATTATACAATTTATCAAGAAGTCTTGTAACTTCTAAAGATGATGTCTTCATAAATATCCACTCCTTATTCTACAAAGTATTATAACAAAGGTAAAGTAAAAAGTAAATATGAAATAATTTATTTTGTAATAAAAAACGAGAATTTTATTTCCCGCGTATCCCTGGTGGGTTATCCTCGCCATCTTTTTTTAATTTTGCTAACTCTCTATCCAAGTGCACGAAATCAAAAGAAATAACACTACTAGAGTTTTGAAATTCTTCTAAAATATCTTGATAATTATTCTTGAAGTAAAGCATTATTTCAAATAATGATTTACCCGTATTTAAGTCTCTTATAATACTTCGATATACAAGACAATAAATTGTTTCTTTTCTAGAAGCAAGTATATTTATAAATTCACTAAATATATTTTGGCATTCCATTTTCAGTGTGTTAATATCAAAAAACATTTTGGCTAAATTTTGAGAAAATGCTTCATCAAAATTGTAAAAAGCTAAAAGAGATGCTACTAGAGCTAAAAAGTGTTCTTTATTATTAGTTTCTAAATCTTTAGAATTTAAAAATGTTTCGATATTATTTAATATTTCTTCTTTTGGTAAAGAATTAGTTTCGCCAGTTTTAAGCAGCAAACATATTGTTTCAAGAATTTCAATAAAGTTAAGCTTTTTAACAATTACTATTAGTAAATCGCAAACTTTATCACCATTACTCATATTTAATTCCTTGGAAGATTATCTTCTTCACTATTTCTTAAAAGTCCTTGTTTATACATTTCTTCATAATTAACACAATAAACACATTCCTCACCAATCATGTTATGAATATTAGGTCCAATAGTTAAAATAGCACCACTATTTATTAAACTTTGATAATAAGGATTAACTCTTAAGAAATCTTCAAAAGTTTCTTTTTCTTTTAGTTTTATTTCGCCTAAAAAAGCACCAAAGCCATCTAAAATTAAATAACCTGAAATAGGGTCTAAAGTTGTTTTATCTTGATGTTCTTGAAGATGTTTTTGATAAATAGCTAAACTCATTTCAGGAATTGATAGTTCGCTACTAAGTAATGCTTCTAAATCACTTGCTAATACCCCGGTTGCCAAAGAAATTTCAGTAAGGAAAACTCTTACTTTATTCTTTATATCTAAGTCTATTATAGTATCTTCGGCTAAAGCTTCCTTTTCAATTAAAAGGGCAATATTTTCGTCTAATAATTTTTTGGTTTGGACATTTAATTGATTACTTCTTGAAGTCTCTTTTTGTAATTCACTCTCAAGACTCTGGAACATAGCATTCCACATTTGAAGCCAAGATGTAGCTTCTTCTATGGTTGGCTTATTATTAGAACTGCATAATTTTTTATAATTCTCTCTTTTTAAAATTAAATCATCTATTCTATTAATTAAACTAATACTATTTTTAGTACTCGCATTTGCTAATACTTGTAAATAACTCACCACTTTAGAGCGCATACTGATTTCTAAACTTAATAACTTACTTTTACTTATACAACTCATAATTACCTCGATAAATAGAATTATAACATAATTAAGGGCAAGAAAAAAGAAAATTCACTTATTTCTAAGGTTAATTTCCTTTTCGAGATATTTCTTCATAAAGATTTTTAATTAATTCTTCTAAACTTAAGTTAATAGTCTCTTCATTTCCCCATTTACGATAACTAATGGTACTTGTTTCTGCTTCTTTATTACCAATTATAATGGCATATGGAATTTTTTTCATAACAGACTCACGCATTTTATAACCAAGCTTTTCATCACGACTATCAAGCTCTACTCTAAAATTTAATTCTTTTAATTTATCATAAATTTCTTTGGCATATTCTAAATGATAGTCTTTATTAACAGGAATAACATTTATTTGAGTTGGAGCTAACCAAAGAGGAAGTAATCCTTTGGTCTCTTCTAATATAAAGGCGGTAAATCTATCAATTGTACCAAGAATTGCTCGATGAATTACGACTGGAGTGGTTTTTGAGCCATCACTTTCGACATAAGAAAGTTCAAAGCGCCGAGGAAGTAAAAAGTCTAATTGACAGGTGGATAATGTTACTTCAGGCCCCACGGCCGGTTTTACATTAACATCAAGTTTGGGACCATAAAAGGCAGCTTCCCCTACCGCTTCAAAGTAAGGCATTCCATACTCATTTAAAACTTCACGAAGTTTATTTTCAGCTTCATTCCACATTTCATCATCAGGATAATATTTTTCTTTATCCAGAGGGTCTCTTAAGGATAATCTAAACTTGTAATCTTTAATGCCAAAATCTTTATATACATCAAGTATAAGAGCAACTACTTTTTTAAACTCTTCGCCTATTTGGTCTGGACGCACAAATAAATGCGCATCATTTTGACACATACAGCGAACTCGTTCTAAGCCTTTTACAGCCCCACTAGCTTCATATCTAAAATCTGTTGCTAGCTCACCAATACGTATTGGTAAATCACGGTAAGAATGAATAGAATTAGCATACACTAACATATGATGGGGACAATTCATTGGCCGAAGGACAAATTCTTCATCATCAACTTGCATTGCGGGGAACATATTTTCTTTATAATGGTCCCAATGACCACTTGTTTTATATAAATTAGTTGTACCTACACATGGCGTATAAACATGATTATAGCCTAACTTTTTTTCTTTTTCGTAAATATAATTTTCTAATTCTTTACGGATTATTGCACCATTTGGAAGCCATAAGGGCATTCCCTTACCTACTAAATCATGAGTCATGAATATGTTTCCTGCTTTACCAATTTTCCGATGGTCTCGAGCTTTTGCTTCTTCAAGTTCCGCTAAGTGGAATTCTAATTCTTCCGGAGTTGGAAAGCATACACCATATATTCTTTGAAGCATATGGTTTTTAGCATCCCCTTTCCAATAAGCACCACTTACCTTTAATAATTTAAAGTTTTTAAGCTCTTTTACACTTTCCACATGAGGCCCACGACAAAGGTCAGTAAAATCTCCTTGGGTATAAGTAGAAATAATCGTATCACTTTCATCCATTCTATTTATTAAATCTAATTTATAGAAATCATTCTTAAACATGTCTATTGCTTCTTTTTTAGTTAATTCATTTCTAACAATTCTTTTACCATCTTTAGCAATTTTCTTCATTTCACGCTCAATTGCAGGTAAGTCATCTTCAGTTAGGGTAATGTCTCCTAAATCAATGTCATAGTAAAATCCTTCGTCTACAACAGGGCCTACCCAAAATAAAGCATTAGGATATAAATGTTTTACAGCTTGAGCAAGTAAATGGGCACAACTGTGATTAATAGTATTTAATTTTTCGTCTTCTTTAATATTTTTCATTTTTATTTTCCTTTCATCTTCATATGTAATCTGTGAGTTTTCACAAAATCATCTAACTTTTTTAATTCTTCTTTTCTTTGGGGATTTAGAAGCATCATTTGCCGTATTTTAAGTGCAGTCATACGAAATATTTCATCTTCTGTTAAATCCACAACATTAAATGTTCTCATCTTTTTAGTTGGAACCAAATGATAATTGGCAATATCTTTCTTTAAATTCTCAATTAAGGCTGTTGTAAAATCGCATAAATTTTCATCGGCTACAGAATCTAGCAGGCCTTCTAGACATCTTACTGTGCCACACGATATCATATAATCTTTAACATTCATTTAATTCCTCCTCAAAATAAAAACCGCACAATCTCCTAAGGAGCAATTCTGCGGTACCATCCTTTATATTACTTAATTAATGATTATTAACGAAATCACTCGGAGAGTATTAATCTCTACTAGAAAGTAGTAATTTATAAATCTATTTATGAACTTGCACCAACCGCTCACTCTCTAGAAAATTGGATTTTATAAATCTTGTCTTTCATTATCGTATTAAATTGAACAATTTCTTGTTTCTGTTACGATTATAGCACAATAGCTTTAAACTTACAAGTTATTTTCGTCCCCCACTATTTAAACTTATGTCCATTATTCTTTTATAAAAATTATTGTCTTCAATATTTTCGAGCAATATATCTATTAACTCAGGATAATTAAGTGCTATATAATTAATATATTTTCTATCTTACTTTTGGCTATTTCGACTGTTATCCGATATTTTATATTTTCGGGAACACTAGGTATTAATTTTAATAAGTCACCATAATATTTTCGGAATTTCAAATCTTTAGCATCAGCATTTTCTTCACCATTTAAAATATCTTCTTTTTCTTTAGTGGTTAGAAAGATAATATTCCAGTTATTCGCATTTAAACTATATAACTTAGGGGCAAAACTGGCTCTTAAATATGGAGTTTTAGTATTAGATACTGCTTTAATAAATAAAGGATTTAGATTGCTTGCAAAACTAATTGTTTTCGCATACATTAAAATTTCATTATTTATTATTCCTTTAGCCATAATATATGTTAAAAACTCAACTATATCGCCTGCATCTTCATAATGTGACACACGCTTGGATAAAGTATTATGCAACTTATCGCTTAATGTAACATCTTCATTATTAACTTTTTCTTCATAATGTTTAACGAAAATATCTAATGTAGATTCTGGAAGACTAATTATTTCTTCTCCAAATAAATATCTTAAAAAATCTATAACACTTGCCGGATATTCATTAATTATATTTAAAGCAAAATTATTATTAAACCTTGGAGCTGTTTTAAAAAACAACTCTCTATTTCCCAAATAGAAATATTTATAAAATTCATTTTGCTCCTCCGGTTTTAATTTTTTAGATAACTCTGTTAAATGTATCCAATCAAGACGAGAGCGATAATGTTCTCTCACAAAAGGGAGTAAATTACTGTGATCATTTAATTTTTTGCTGATATAAGAAGCCTCAAAAGGATTTAACTCACTAACTGATGTTCCTAATTCGAGTATGCTAAAATTATGTCCAGAACTGTTATTAAAATATGAACCCTTGTGAAGCATTAAATTCCCCCAGTAACTTTCATGATCATATAAAACATCCAGTAATTTATCTTTAAACGGACTATCGGGTATTTGTTCTAAAATACCCATAATATTGGCAGCAATTCCCCCTTTTAAACGATTAGCATATTCACATAGATCTTCTATATCTTGCAAGTTTATTATTATTTCGTTAATAATTCTTCTTAAAGTTTTATCTTCACATTTAGCTAGTAAATCAAAAATAAGATATAGTTGTTCTTTATTGTTAATATTAGTTTGAATTTCATTTTCGATAGCTTTTCTTTTAAGTTCATTGTCTAGATTAGAGAATATTATTACACCTATTGGAATAGTTAAAAGAGATTCTTCTAAATATTTTTTTAACTTAGGATTATTGGAAGAGACAATGTAATTAACAAAAGCAGCATTAAAACCAAATATTTTATTTTTTATAAAATAATCAATTAAAAATTCATTACTAGTTTCTTTAATAAATGTATTTAAGTGGCGTCTTAACTCATCTATATAAGCAATAACAGCACATATAAACTCATAATTTACATCTACGCCATAGGAAGTTAAAGCATTTTTTATTTTTAGAGCTCCATTTATAGCTTTATTAGCAAAAAGAGCATCAAATAAATATCTAAAATCTTTAAAATTTATTTTTACTAATGATTTTGCTATTTCAAAATTATTATTTTGGATATCTGCATAACCTAAAATAGCCGCGGGCACTATTTCTTTAACATTTGCCTCTTTTTCACATCTATATATCATTTCAAAATCATCAATAGGCACTGAACTCGCAAATTTTTTTATATCTGGTGATGGTTCTTGATATTGCTTTTTTATATCACTTTCTTTATAAATGGGCTTTCTTAAGTAATTCTTTAAATCTTCTTCTGTTATATCTTCTATTTTACTTAATCATTTAAAACTCTATTTATATCTTCTAAAATGTAAGATAAATAATTTTTAGCTATCAAAGATGATGTGGCAATTTGATTCTCTAATTTATATTTAGCAATATTGTAGTTTATTCTTCAAATTAGCTCATTTAATTCTACGGAATTAACAGCATTATCTAAAATATCTGCAAAATAATCTAAAGTATTTTTAAGCTCTTCTTCGATTTCTTTATAATTAGAATTATTAAGTCTTTTTAATAAATTCTCTAAGGCTTCCTTAATTTTGGTAATTTTATAAGCATATACCTCATTTGTGCCATTTAAAAAGGTTAAATAGAAATCTAATTCCGCACTAATGCGAGCATATTTCATTTTAAGAGAAACAGTATTGGCGGGATTACCATTCGTTAATATAGCTAATTCTTTATCTAACGCTGTAAACCTACTTAATAAATCATTATATTTAGCTGGATTAACTTCTTTTAAATTTAACATTTCCATTTTATTTAAATCTTCTCTAATTAAATTTTGTAATGTAGAAACTGTTTTATACATGATACTCACCTACTATAAAAGTATAGCATAAAAAAGAAGTATTTAAAATACCTCAAATTATATTATGACATTTTCACCATTTTCACAATGCTTGTAAAAGTCTTTTAAGCCAATATGAAATTTAGGCTTTTTATATTTATAGACACATAAATAATCCATATCCATAAATTTTAAGTTATGACGTTTTTTAAATTCTTTTCTGACATCAGTTAAAAGGTCATATAAACTCATATATTCTTTAATATTTTCTTTATTCCAATCATATTCAAACCAATAAAACTTTTCTTTTTCTTCGTAAACTACAAATGTATGAGTAAACACTTTTTTTGAATCGTAATAAATCATAAAATAGGTATTAAATTTTAAATTTAAATTTTTAAAATAGGCTCTTTCTAACTCGACTAAATCAAAACAGGTTCCAACTTTGCTTTCCAAAACTTCTTCGGGACTTGCTAAAACATATTTCTTTTTAAAGCCTTTCTCGCTATCTTTATAGATATTTTTCTCAATATCCATCCAGCCATACTCAACACCTTGTAATTTACTAAATATTTCTAAAACATTACTAACTTGTTCCAATGTGCTTCACCTAGAGCCTATTATAACAAAAAGTGTTTATAAAAAGCAAGCATAATCTACTTTAGAGACAAATTTTTTCAAGAAAAGAACCTATTTGGAGATATTGGAGTTTTATCTCTTCTTCTACTCAAAGGTTTTTGGCCTTTTTTAGCAAGATGAAGCAATTTTGTTAAATCTTCTTCCGTACTCTCAAGAGTGTCTTGGAGTCTCACGACCATTATTTCTTTGATATTATCGGGAATGGAAATTTCTAATATTACTTCACTATCAAGCATTAAAGATAATAGATAATCCGCCATCGCTATTTCTTCATCTAAAATATCGTCGGGATTATTTTTAGGTATAAGAGCAACTTCAACAATTTTCTTTTTTGTTTCTTTGTTAACGAGTAAATTGGTAAGATTTACGATTCTTTTGGATGTAATCTCAGTTTTATTTTCTAAATAAAATGTTTCTTTGCGGTAGTTTTCCATATATTTATAGCCTTTATAAGCACTAAGGGAAAGTACGATAAGGATAAAATAAACTAACATACTACCTGTAAAAAGAAGGCATATGAAACTTGTAATAACACCAAGTCCTAAAACTCTAAGAAATCTAAATCTCTTTTTAAAACGATTATCTAAAAAATCATTAATAACATCTATTTGCTTACATAATTTATTAATTTCGAGAGCCATTTTTGTCCCTTTATCATAATCATAACTTCGGCCATCAGTTAAGACATTATGAAAAATGTTTAGCTTTTCATTTACACTTTCAATTTCTTTATCCATTTCGATTAAAAATATATCTTTCATAAAATCACTCGCTTTGAGAGATTATTATACAAAAATTTTATTTAAAAGTATATAAAATTAAAACATTTTGTCAACATTATCGGGTACTTCATCATTTACCACTTTTTTAATAATTTTATCTTTAAATTCAGGGCTAACCTTTTTTCCTGTCATTTTACTTAAGGTATCAATTACTTCACTGAGAGTACTCTCATCTTTCATATTTCCTTTTTGTAATTTTTCTGCTAAAGACACAATAGTATTTTTATCAACACGAGTTTTCTTTTCTACTTTTTTAAAAAAAGAATCATTTAACATAAAAAAATACCTCCTAACACATTATATGTTAAAAAGTATTTTTGGATTATTTATAATAATCATAAAATATGTCATCAGGCTTTTTCTTAAAAACTTTGGCGATTTTGACAGCTAAATCATAATAAAGCCTTCGGCCGCCATTTTCGATTTGCCAATAATAAGCTTTGCATATACCAAGCTCTTTAGCGACACTTTCGTATGACATATTGCTTTGTTTTCTTAAATCTTGTAACTTAAAATTTACTTTTGTACTACTTTTTACCATAAATCCTCCACTAGCTATATAATATACCAAAATTTTAGTAATGTCAATTTTTGTACATTTATAACCGGGTAGACATTATGAATGTTTATCAATAGCATTAAGTGTGAGGAGTGTTTGGATGAATTTAAAACAAGTTGTAGGTATGAATCTTAAATATTACCGCTATCAAACCGGTTTAAGCCAAGAAAAATTTTATACATCGCTCGGCTTAAATTATAAATATTTTGCTGACATTGAGCGTGGACTTATAAATTTTCGGTCCGATACAATTGAAGATTTAGCAACAAAAATGGGCATTAAAACAGATGAGCTTATTTTATATAATGAAGAGCATATAATTAATAAAAAACGTGTTGATGAGCGTAAATATATAGGAGATTCTAAAAAAGTATGTTCCAAATAGAGCATGCTTTTTAATTTTCATTTTTATTTTTAAATTGTAAAATTATAGGAGTGCCACTTAAATCAAAGTTTTCACGAAGTTTATTTTCTAAATATCTTTCATAACTAAAATGAACTAAATTTTTATTATTCACATTAAAAGTAAATTTAGGGGGTCTAAGACCCGTTTCGCTAACAAAATAAATTTTAAGTCTTTTTCCTTTATATGATGGTGGAGCATTGAGACTTACGGCTTCGGTTATAACATTATTTAGTAAGCTCGTTTTAATTTCTTTTTGGTTGTTGTTATAAGCACTTATAATTTCTGGCATTAAAGTATGAATTCTTTTTTTGGTTTTAGCTGATAAAAAAACAATTTTTAAATAATCAGCAAATTGAAATTCTTGAGCTATCTTGGTTTTCCAACTCTTTATATCTAAATTAGGATTATTAACTGTATCCCATTTATTAACAACTAATACTAAGCCTTTTCCGGCCTCAATCGCATAGCCTAAAATGTGTTTATCATGCTCAGTTATTCCATCTTCCGCACTAATAACGACCACACAAACATCCGATTCATCTATAGCACGCATACTTCTTAGATAACTAAATTTCTCAATATTTTCATAAATACGCCCCTTTTTCCTTAACCCTGCAGTATCTACAACAATATATTCTTCTTTGTCATAAGTAAATTTAGTGTCAAGTGAATCTCTCGTTGTTCCTGGAATATCACTTACAATAGACCTTTCTTCATTTAATAAAGCATTCATTAAACTGCTTTTTCCAACATTAGGTCTTCCAATTAAACAAAATTTAGGAATTTTATTGTCATTACTTAAAGAAACAGTGATATTTTTTGTAATTGTATCTAAAACTTCAGAAAATCCAAGATTATGTTCACCGCTGATACTTAAAATTTTAGAGAATCCTAGCTCATAAAACTCATAAATATTATTGACTCTTTTAGCATTATCAATTTTATTTACTAAAACAATTACTTCTTTTTGACTTTTTATTAACATATCGCGGATATAGTAATCACTAGCATCTAAACCATTTTTGCCATCAACAACAAATAAAATCAAATCAGCTTCATCTATGGCTAGCTCCGCTTGCATTTTAATATCTTGATTAAAATTTTCACTACCACTAGTAAGACCCCCAGTATCGATAAGTGAGAAACTTTTATCTTGATAATGCACTTTACCATAAATGCGATCTCTGGTGACGCCGGGTTCATCCATAATAATGGCTTTTTTTTCTTTAATTAATTTATTGAAAATTGTAGACTTACCAACATTAGGTTTTCCGATTAAACAAACACATAACATAGTACTGCCTCCCTTTTTGAATAGATATTTTACCACATTTTTCTTTAATTAACAAATATTAGTTGTATCAATATAAACTTGAATGTTATTATTTTCTAAATAAAATATCACATCCCAATCATTGATACTACTTTTGTCTAATGGGTTTATAACTAAATTATCTTGGTCCGCAGCTATTACTTTATTAATTACTAAATCATTAATTTTAAGTTTAATACTTTTATAACCATTAAAATACTCGGTACTATTATTTAGCTCTTTTTCATATTTTACCGCATAATCAAGAGAAGCATTTTTAATCATAGCAATTTTGGCACATAAAGTATTTTTGTTCTCACTTGCGATAAAAGGTAAAAATTTTACCGCGGCAAGTGTTGTAATAATAGAAATTAGGACTAAAACACATAATAGCTCTATTAAAGTAAAACCTTTTTTATTTTTCATAAGCACTCCTAAACTTTTTTCATGATTATTTTCGAAAAAAGAACACTATATTAGTATTCTAAATTTTACAAGCGGTAAAACTTTTTCTTAGTTTTAACATACCAATAGATAAGTATACTAAAGGCCATAAAACCACTCAAAATAATGTAACTTATAATACTTCCGGTTTTAGGGTTTTCAATATCTGGTTCATTGTTAGGTGGAGTATCCGGTTTGGTTGGGTTACTTGGTTTATCTGGGTCTTTATCTTTGGTGATGGTAATTTCTACTTCATTACTTGGTGTTTCTTTATTTTCGTAAGTGATTACAGCTTGATTAACTATTTTTTCTTTCTTGGTATCTTTTACTTTAACTCGTATTGTTAATACTTTCTTTTCATTACTTTTTAAGTCAAAAGCCCAAGTAATTATGTTGTTTGAAACAAGGCCGCCAACACATTCTAGTATTTCTAAATCACTATCAATGATATCCTTTACTAAAACATCTGTTAAATTTAAAGTGTTATTATTTGTAACAGTTATACTATAATTAAATTCTTCACCTATTTTAACTCTGGTTTTGTTTACATCTTTTTTGATACTAATATCTGGCTTTATGTCTTCCGTAATAATTTCTACCGTTGCTTCATCACGTACAGGGTCCTTGCCCTTTTCAGTCGCAGTGGCAACGTTAAAAATTGTCTTATTTTCTTCCACAATAGGAGCTTTTACATTAATACGAATTGTTTTAGCCTCTTTGGCTTTTAAGGAACCTATATTAAAATAATAAGTATTACCTTCGTTTGTGTATTCAGGTGTAGCGCCAATAACAGTTAGCGACTCATCAATGACATCAGAGACAATTACTTCTTCAGAAGCACCAGTTCCAACATTTTCAACAGTGAGAATATAGTAAAACTCTTCTTCACTTCCAATTTTATCACGACTAGCTTTTTTGGTTATATTAATATTAGAATAAACAACTTTTGTAGTTTCGTCATCTTTAAAAGTATTATCTCCGACTTTTAAAACCGCAGTATTTTTAACAAGTTCATTTGTTTCTTTTACAGCTTTTACATTAACAGTTAAAACTTTACTATGAACACCGGCTGGGAATGAGCCTAAATTCCAAGTGATTTCTTGATTATTTACAATCCCTTCACCTGCGCTTACTATTTCTAAATATTCAGGAATAACATCTGTTACAACCACATTATCGGTGGGTAAAACATTATCTTTACTGGTAACAGTTATTCTATATTGAAATTCTTCTCCTATTTTAACTTCTTTAATTTTTAGGTCATCTTGATAAGCCTCTTTGGTAATAGTGAAATTATTGGTTTCTTCTTGCCCAGTTTTGACAGGCTCATAACCAATATTACACTCTCTAACATTATAGTTGGCTTGCTTAGCAATGAGACTCGCATAAACAACTTCACCTTCATTAGAAGTATAAACATGATTAGATGTTAATTTTAAATAATTACTACTTTTATTAAAGTCTAAAATAAAACCAGAACTAGCAGAAATGGATACAATATCCATATTATTTATTACGAATCTACCTTCCGTATGATTAAAGCGACCATTGCCAGTCATATATGCTTTAAAAGTACAATTTTTTACAACTAATCCATCTGAATCGCGAGTATTAGTACATTTAAACTCATTAGTGACATCAGCGAAAACATTAGATGGTAATAAAACTAAAAATCCACAAAAAACAATAAATAATGCCAAAAATTTTTTCATAACCTACACCTCTATTATGATTAAATTATAAATATAGCCAAAATAAAAGTCAAGGAACTAATCTAGATTAACTAGATCCTTGACACTTTATTTAAATTGTTAATAAGCTATTTTTAAATGTTAATAAATTCTATAGCGCTAATAGTAGTGGTTATTCCCTCACCAGTGTTAGGGTTTTTACCGGAAATATAAAAATCACAAGCAATGATACAAACGAGAATTATGCATATAATCATTTTAATATTTTTATTTATTTTATCTAACAGTCCACCAAACACTGGTGCAGCAATATAGTTAGCAAGAAGTCCACCAATGCCAAATAAAACTAAGCCTTCTAAACAAATACGACCATTTAAATTAAGAAAATAACCATTATAATTCCACCAGGACATATGATGGACTAGTTCTAAATAAACACTAGTTGCATATTCGATAATTCCGCACACAATCATCGCTAGAACAAAGAAAGCTAAAGGGTTTTTACGAACAGGTTTTAATAAAACAAGCATCGCAATTCCCCCACCTCCATAAATAGGAAGCCAAGGCCCGTAAAGAGTTCCGCGATTAACAAAAGAACCATATTGAAACAAATGAAATAATACTTCCCAAAGCCATCCTACAATAGAAAAGACAAAAAATAGTAATATTAAATTCCAAAAATCATAATCTCTTTTATAATTAAAATTTAACCATTTATGCCCTTTTGTTTCTTTAAGCATGTATTCATATAAAGGATATTCGCCGAAGACAATCTCTCCATCTAAGTTGGTATCACATAATAAATTACTGTTCGCAATTCCCTTAGTTTGAGCTAGATCTTTTAAATACATATAAAGTTCAGCATAAGTTGCATTTTTATAAGGGGTAGTAAAAACTAGGTTTGAGACATTAAAAGTAATTATACCTAGAAGCCCCCAGCCAATAAAAGATATATCTAATTTAAAGGTTTCCCATTTATACCCTCTCATCATTTCCTCAGAAAGTTTTAAAGCGTCTTTAGCTTTTATATCAGGGTTCTCTGCTAAAATATAGGGTACTAAAAGATAAGCATAGCTCTTAATTAAACCACCAATTATGGTTAAACTCCATAAAATAGTATGAATATTCTTAACTAACATTGCCCAAGCAATTTTGCGGGTCTTATTTAAGCGATAAGGAAGAGCTAATTTATTTGCTTTTGTTTTAGTATATTTACGATTTTCTAAAAAGAATCTAGCATTTCCGACTTCAATAACTTTACTAACAAATATCCAATAAATCAGAGATAAAATAGCTCCTATAATTATGATTACACTGGCCCAAACACGGTCTTTAAAAATTACTTGATTAATAGCATTTAAGACTCCAAAAAGATAAGATCCAGACTTTGAGATATTATTAGAAATAGTCCCAATTACCCCTCTCGTTGCATTATTAAAAATGGTATTATCTTTGGGAGATTTACCTGTTACTTCAATTAAAAATTCATTTACTATCTCGGAGTTAGCTTCACCATTTAAATGATTAATATTTAAATGCTTGATATTATCGCGATAATCCAAATCATATTCTTTTTTAAAATTAATTACAGTACCACCAATTAAAATTAAATAGATAAAGCAGACGGCAATACAAGATTTCCAATTACGATAAAACGCTCCTTTACCCCGCTTCTTTAAATCCCTTCTTCTTAACATACTACAACCTCAAGTTCTATGTCTATTTTATCACAAAATGATTTTTTCTGCAATTTTCAATTATTCGACTGTTATATCTCCACTTATAGTTTTGATATAAAGGTCAGATCCTGGATTACGCATCGCTTTAATATCTTTATCACCACTTTTAGTCTCGGCGCTAACAAATGCTTCATTTAAAAGCTTTATCGTAACTTCACCGCTAACTGATTCTGCTTTGGAATTTTCTTTAATAGTAAAATTTTCAATTTCGATGTCACCACTTGTTGTTTTAATATCAAGAGAATTAGTTATTTTTTGAATATCGACATCTCCACTTGTAGTTTTTGCTTTAACTTTTTTGGTTTCTTCTATTTTGATATTACCAGATACAGAAGAGATTTCAATATTACTTCCTTTTAAAATACGGACGTCCCCACTAGTTGTAGTTATTTTAGCGTCTTTAACGGTTTTAGTCGAAACATCACCACTAGTGGTTTTTAAATTAACATTATTTAGAGCATCAACTAAAATATCGATATCACCTGAAACAGTCGTAATATCAAACTCACCAGTATATTTTTTAGGTAAATAGATTACAGCTTTATTTGAACTAAAGCAAAACCCAAAACAAATAATAGAACCGGTTTCATTAATATATAATTCGTTATTATTAACACCTAATTTAATATTTCGCTTATTTTTTTCGTTTCCATAAATTTCGACTTTTATTAAATCATTAATACTTTCTTTAAACTCCAAATCATAACTTTTGACATTCGTTTTAATTTTTGTTATTTCATCTAAATTATAAGTCTTTGTATATAGTTTATCTTGTTTTACATCAAAGAATTTATGATTTGTGCCAAGACCCCACACCATAAATATTATAAGTCCTACTATAATAGTACTTAAAATTATAATATTAGTAATTATTAAAGCTTTATTCTGCATTGTTACCACTCCCTAACATAATTATTAATTCGACCACTCTTTTTAGTAATGCACCAATAATGAATATTAGCCAAGAGTAAGCCCAAGCTTGAAAAATAAAACTAATACTAAAATAAATAAGTAAAATAAGCATGTTAATTATTGAATTAATTAATTTCCTTTGTTCATGATTATTAGATGTTTTTATGAGATTAATATTTAATGGTTTAGAACAAAAATAATTTACTAACACAATGGCGATGGCACCCATACCTACCATAACGGAAATAGCGGCTAAAGTATCGTTACCCCCAACCTCGTCAAATATTAAAATAAAAATCATCATTACAACAAATATAACTACGCATAATGATATCATTAAAGATTTGTTTTTCTTTTTTTCAAGGACTATTTCTTGTTTTAAATAAACATTTTCGCCCTTTAATAATTCATCAGTTGAAATGTCAAAGTAATCACATAAGGGAACTATTTTATCAAAATCAGGATTAGACTCTCCAGTTTCCCATTTACTAATTGTTTGCCGCGAGACATTTAAAATACTTGCTAAAGTCTCCTGACTTATGTTTTTCTTTTTTCTTAAATTATATATCTTTTCTCCAATAGACATAATTATCACCTCGAAATCATTTTACTAAAATTGTTGGTTGCACTCTACCAACTTAACTTAGAAGTTTGTCAACTAAGTTTAACATTTTAAATATTGTCTTTATATTTTAATACTTTTTCCCGATAATTATCCAAATTAATTTTACCTACTTCTTTTATAAATTCATCTACTTTTTTATTATCTAAAATATTATTTCTTTTGGCATTATTTTCTTTTCCTTGTAATGATTTTTGAATAGCAGACTTTATTGTTTCATTATTAGATACTTCTTTTAAATCATATTTTACTTCAAGATGTTTATTATTTAAATCATAACTATAATATAAATCTTTTACAAAATCAGAATGGTTTGTTTTTAATAAATATTCTTTTTCAAAAAAGTTATTAAAGAATAAGTAGTCTGTTATTAAATGCAAGAATACACCCTTATCATAATCATTAGTAATATTATTATTTAATAAATATTGATACAAATTTACCTTCTTCGCTAAATAATCTATTAAATCTCTTTTATCTCGATTAGTATTGGTATAATGGGTTAAATCTTTATCACCTAAATCAGGGGCAATGATACCTTTAAAAAAAGCATTAGTATCACTTATTTGATAATTTTTTAAATAAACTTTTCCAATAGCAATATGAATGTGAAAACCAGCCATAAAATCACTTCTTTCATTATTATATGTTACCCTAGTTTTGAAAACACTTTAATTATATCATGTAATTAATAAATATTCTATGATAATAACTTATAAGTAATTGGAATAATGTTTTGGAATTTTATGAAACTTACTAAAAAGTCATCTTGATATCGCGATACAATAATACCAATTGTCGAGTTATGAAATTCTCTTTTAGATAAATTTCTGGTTATACATAAATTAATATAATAATTTCTTTTGTTCTCATCTTTATTTTTCTTAATTAAACTTTCTATTTCTTGATAATAATTCTTTTTTTCCACCAATATCAAGGGCAGTATAGCAGTTTATTTTTTAATTGTCAAAAGACAGATTTTTAAAAATTTGTAAAATTTAAAAAAATGGATTTTTTACTGTCCATTTCTTATATCAACAAATTTTAGTTCCTTATAGTTATCAATATCCAAACCATAATGTTCATATATTTTTTTGACCCCATAAGTAATAATATCGGATTCTTTATAGCCCAATTTAGTAATAAAATTAATTACTGCCGTACTATCTTTTCCTTCAAATTCAACATAAGTGGGAATATGCGGCCATGAATCTATATCTATTTCGATATCATTATACATATATCTTATACGTTTATTTTCTTGATAAGCTCTAAAATTATAGCCTAATTCTTTTAAAATTAAATTAGTTTTAGTAAAATCACTTACCACTATTTCTAGTTCTTTGGTGCCATTTATTAAATCATTTTTAATCTCTTTTATGGTAAGAGTTACATTTACACCATCATCACGAAGACGAATCCATTTATTAGGTATCACTGGTAAGAAATCATATACATATCTTCTTTGGTTATAGACATTTATTTTCTTAGCACCAGCTTTTTCTAATTTAGATATTAATTCTGATGCATCTATATCTAATATCCGAGCTTCAATTTCCGTTTTCATTATCTAGTATTTCCTTTACAATGCCATAAACCATATTAATACGTGTTGGAACAATATATTTGACGTTAAGCTCTTCACACAAGGCTTTAACGCAAAGTCTCATCCCTCTAGTGCCTCGCCACCAACCTTCATTATTAGTACGAGTGCATATTTCATCTAAAGACACATTATAAAAGAAATTTTTATCATATTCAGTTGCAGTTTCAATATCTAAAGCATATGGTTCTAGTTCATTTTCGTAAAATTCATTTTTTAATAAAGGATATTTGGCTTCTTCAAAAAAGTAGATAAAGTCTCCTCCCGCTAGTACCAAGATATCAGCGTTATTTTTTGGCTTTTTATCAATAAGACTCTGCATATACAAAACCATTTCATCATAATTACTCGTAACTATATCAGCGCTTAAATCAGGATACTCGGATAAAGCATTCGTAACACCGAAATTATAATATTCTTGCTCGATAAGATTTCCTTCATTAAATATAGAAAGCTCAGTAGAAGCACCCCCCGCAATCATGATAGCAATACTTCCTTTATAATTTGGGAATGCGCCAAACGTAGTATACTTATTTTCCTCTTTAGCACTTACAATATTAAAGTCTATTTTCGTATTATCTTTAAATTCCAAGAGCCAATTTTTTCTTGCCTCAATGCTCAAATCTCGAAATATACTTGTACCATAAACATATATTTTTTCACAAATCTCTTTTAATTCTTTTATGTAATTATAAAGAGCTTCTTTATCATTATCTAAAATATTCCTACTTTCTTTAAAATGCGTTTTAAACTCAATTGTTCTAAACCCAAGATTTCTGATACTCCCTTCTTCATAATAAGAAGCTTTAGTATTAGTGCTTCCAACTTCCACGATTATAAATTTTTTCATTTTACCTCCATTTGAAATTACTATTTATTTTCTACTACCAATTTCTTGCTCTTTTAAAAATTCCTTAACAGATATCATAGGTATGTCTGTAAATATACGCTCATCACCGATACCACTTGCTAAATGCAAAAAACCTAAATTATATTCTTTTTCATATTCTTCTAAACTGCAACTTATGTATTTACGGTCATTTAAAATAGCTAAAGTTTCATTTTTTTCTCCTTCAGAGTAATTATCAGGATACTTTGAAATAAGGAATAATCTTTTGATAGCTTCTTCACATCTTGCTACTTGTTCAGCTAAATCGCAAATGTAATAATTACCATTATATAAATACATTAAAACTGTATTAGGATAACCTGTACCTTTTTCAACTGTTTCTACTAAATAATAACCACTATCAAAACCAATGGTATGTAGTAGGTGATAAGCCCAACAAGAAAAAGTAAAACAAACACCAAAATGCATGTTATGAGCAATTTTATAGTTATTTATAATAGTTTCACAAAATGTTTTTCCACCTAAATTTCCTTTAATAAAGTTGTTAATATAGCGTTCTTCATCAAAATGGGCATTACACGCAAAAGACAAACAGCAGTATATAAAATTTTCAAATTGATTTTCATTCATATTTTACCTCTTATTTATTTTCTATATCTTTATTATATAATATTTTATTTTTCTTTTAAAGTAGATTTTCTTAAATATTCTTTGCCTTTTTTAGCTTGATTATATTCTTCAAAGTGTTTAATTTTATAAATTTTGTCATGTATTTTAAAATTAGAGCCTGTTTGATGAAAATCAAATGAAACATTATATTTAATACATTCCTTATATATTTTTTCAATCCAAGTAAAATCACAAATACGGGCATTTTCGTATGACTCACCACCAACAGAGATTAAATCTAACTCACCATTTTCAAGATATTTAGCGAAAGTAATCTCTTCTAGTAAGGGAGTGGCAAAAATATATTTTTTAGAAGCTTTAATATTTAGTAAAATAGGAATTCGTTCGTCAGCTTTCTTTTGAGTCTCACAAGTAACAGCGATAATGACATTTGGATATCCATTATCCCAATCTTCAGGAATACACGCGTTAAATCTTTCTATCCTTTTAGTTGAAATTAAAAATGTAACATCACTTCTTTTTTTAATAATTTCCCAAGCATCAGCTCGCCAAGCGTCTGCTTCTTCAATAAAAAAATCAGAAGTAAAACAAGTGGCAACCTCACTACCAGAGGGTATTTTATATTCCCCAGTACGTGTTTTTTTAAGGGGTAAATTAAAATTAGTTTTACTTTTTGTTACAATACTCGCATCTTTATCTCTCTTGCCGTCTAAATAGTAAACATAGCAATTTAAGCATCCTGGGCTACATTTATGGCATCCATGCCATGGACTCCAAAAATTATTTTTAGATTTGCTTTTTTCCACCTGTTTCACCTCTAAAATTTTTTAATAGCAACTGGACTACCTTATCTAGCTATTTTAGCACTTTTTCCTAGTACTTTTTTTAAATGTTGAATCTCTATTTCTAGTTCTCTTTTATGTTCTTCATTATCAATTAATTCGATATCATTTTTTAGTTGTTCTAATTTCCTTGCTAACTTTTCTTTTGAAGCTGCTTCTCTTAATTTTAAAGCTTCTATTTTCTGCAATTTGCGATTTAATTTCTTGTATTCACTACTTTCAGGATTTAATTCTGCCATTTTAGCTTTTATTATATCTTCACTATTAGGATTGACTACAAAATAATATTCTAAATTGTTTGGACCATAATCTACAAACCCAGCGTTTTGCGCGACCTTTCGACTAAAGTCACCACTTAAATGAATTAACTCCAAAATTAACATTTCTTCCCCAAATAAATGCTCTTTTAGCAAATTCAATCCTAAACTAGCATAGCCTTGGTTACGATATTCTCTATTAGTCTCATAGCTTATTAGCACTTTATCTTCTTCCACTTTTTCAGCATCAAAACTTACTAACTCTAATTCCTTCATCATTTATTAATTTAAACTGGGCAAAATCTTCTTCAGTGCAAGCTCTTGTTAATTTAACTTCCATTTTTATTTAACTCCTCTTTAAAATTATTTATTATATTTTTTATTATTTATAAATTATTGTTCTTTCTATTAATCGTAATTTCACTGATTTCAATTTTTTTAGGCAACGATAAAGTATATAGCATAATCTCAGCAATATCAGAAGGATTCATCCACAAATCAGGATTTTCTATTTTTATTCCTGTATACTTCTCATGCATCCTTGTATTCATACCACCAACATTAAATTGAATAACTCGACAATTATATTTCTTTAATTCTAACTGTAGATTGTAGCTAGTACCTCTTAATGCCCATTTTGATGTTGTATACGCAAGTTGATTTTCATACCCTTGTTTTAATCCAATTGTTGACCCAACATTTATAATATCAGCCGCATTTTCTTTTATTAATCCTATAAGTTGTGATACTAAAAACATTGGTGCTATACTATTTATTTTCATTAAATTTTCTAAACAGCTATAGGTTATTTTATCTAACTCTTGGATGCCTGGTACTCCTGCACAATTTATAAAAGCTTCAAACTCTTTATATTTTTCTTTAATTATTTTACAAGCATTTAACATAGATTTTTCGTTAGTTAGATCCATTGAAATAAAATCACATTTATAATCAGGTTTTGTTCTACATATTGCAATAATATTATATCCTTTACTTATACATCATTTAGCAAACTCTTTTCCCAAGCCATCACTAGCTCCAGTTAATATTATATTTTTCATTTTTTTCTTTCTCCTTATCTAAAATTTCTATTCCTATTTGTTCAAATTCCATTACGCTCTCCTATTTTGGTATTATTTATTATTTTAGCAATATAACTGTTCAAAATTTTTCTTTCTTTAAAATAAAAGGTTTTACTCTCTTTTATAACCATCATAATGTATGCAAATTTATTTTTTAAATTAATTTGATTATCTAAAGTTTTATCTCTTTTATATCTTCTAACTAAACATCTAAAAGCACACTCGCCTTTTATTATTATCCCTCTATTAATTATTTCATTAAAAGGAGTTATTCTATAAACATCTATGCCTTCAATTATGAACAATTGGTTTTTATGTTTTAAAGTATAATTAATTAAAAATTTATTATATTCTATTCTTAGACTTCTTTGTTCTTCCTTACTTAATAGCTTTCGATGCCATAAATTATTTATTGCTACTTCTTTGGCTTTTGGACACTTTTTATAAAATTCATTTAATATTTGCATTGCTAATTTATCTTTTTTATATACTTCACTCCACGAAAGCCAATCAAGTGATAATATTGTAGCGTTTCTCTCATTTGATATTTCCTTTGATAATGTTGTTTTGCCAGACCCAACTAAGCCTGTAATGAATAGTAAATTATAGGTTTTGCCATAATTTTCTATATTATATAAATAATCTTTCTTTTTAATTATTAATCCCACTTTATATTTCATTGACTTGAAAACTCCTAATAAATAAACAATTCATTAATTTCATAATTTTCCCATTAGTACTTTGATTTGTGGTCAAATTTTTTGACCGCAATTCTTTTGTTTCTGAATCATTTAAAATCTAAGAAAATCTTTTAGGAAACTTTAATGGATTATTTTTAACTTCTTAATTTATTTCTTTTATACCATTTTTACATTAATAAAATTTAGCCAACTCTCTGTCTAACATTACTTGAGTACTATTTAGTTCATATATCATGTCCTCGCATTAATATTAGATTCAATATCAATGTCTTTTTTAATTGCTATATTCTTCACTAAATCACCTCATTTTCTGTATTATACAGTAATATTTTTTAATTATTTTATGTTATAGATTTGTAAAATTTTTCACCAATTTCTGATATTGTAATAAATTTTTCTTCTCTATTATATTTTCCATGTGTATCTATTAGATATTGTTCTTTAGATGAAGTATATATAAGCCCTAAAGAACTCAATCTCTCTATACGATATAAACTAATGTATTCGGTATTCTTAGTTTTAAATTCGGCAATGCTTTTTAAATATTCTAAGTCACTAATAAACATTCTATCAACTATTTCTGCAAATTCACAAAACTCAGCCCAATTAATAAACTCATTTATATAATTTCTAAATAAATTAGCTAAAATTTTAGATTTCTCTACTTCTATAGTTTTATTTAATATAATAATTATTCTTCCAAATTCTTTCTCTGCCTTTTTAGGATTACAATTTATTTCATTACGATAGTTTTGGAACTTAATACTTGAAATATTCCCAGATTTAAATTCATTTATAAATTCTAAACTTTGTATGAGCAAATTTCTTTCATATAAATTCTGAGTTACATTTTTTATACCAATAAGTGTACTTGCTAATGGAAATTTTTCACCTACTTTAATTATACTATCAATACCTAGTTCTGTAATATCAACTAGCATATCTTTAGAAGAATCAAAAAATGTTTCTGTAAAGCTTGGAATTATTTCATTCATAAATATCACACCTTTAAAGTATATAATACTCTTTTTAAAAATTCATTTCACTTAAATTGGTGCAAGGAAGGAGACTCGAACTCCCACGAATAAATATTCACTACCCCCTCAAAGTAGCGCGTCTACCTATTCCGCCATCCTTGCATATCTAAATTATAAATTTGGGTTTAAAAAAAGTCAATCGCTAACGATTAACTTATATTATTTATGTAGTGGCAATCCGCCTTCTTGAGTTCTTTTCGCTACTTCTATTAATTTTGCAAAAAAGTTATCAAAATCTTCTGCATAACCGTGAGCTAAATCACCATCACGTTCAAGAAAAACACGATTATTACGATGATAATCAGTTGCTCCTCTAGTAATAGTTAATATTATATCTTCAGTTTCCCTATTTAGTTCAATTTCTAAATTATCATAGTCGGGATTATGATTTATAGTTTTAATAGACCTTTTTTCAGCATCCATTTCCATGTGAATAAATCCCATAGCAAGATATCTTGTAAATATATCTTCTAATAATTCGCGAAATGCCCCATAAACACTTGCTTCTACTGGGTCTATACCTGTTGCTCGTACTACAAATGATACATTACCTTCATAGGGAACAGTCTCAACACTAAAATAATCTTTTACTCCTTCGATATCATGATTACATACAAAAAGGGTGTAATCTTCATTTGCAATATGGATAACATTATTATCACTATTTTTTCTTATATTCATAATATTCTCTCTTTCAATGCTTGTTATTATATCAAACACATTTAAAAAGTCAAGTTTCCCTGACTATTTAACCTATCAAAAATTTTTTAAATTCTTCTGAATTAACTAAAACTCCAAACACATCTTCATTATTGAACTGACACGTTTGCATTAATATTAGATAAGTATCGTCTAAACTTATATTTGATTTTTCTAATGTTTGGTTGTCTTTCAAAATTTTAGCTAATCTACTAAAATTATATGTTTGGTAATATTGACCTTCTAAATTTGAAGAAGGCAATTCAGTGCTACGATCTAATAATTTAATTAATGTTTCTACATCTAACATAATACCACTATTGTTTTCTAAAATATCACATACATATTCAAATAAATTTATAGCAAAATCGCGATCTGCTTGTTCAATTGCATCTATATAATTAAAATGTTTAGAAATAAAATTATTAAGATTTATTAGTGGTTGGGGAATTAGTTCTTCATTTTCAGAAAGTGCTAATCCCATCCAACTTCGAAATTTTCTATTATAAATTTCACTTAGACTTAGACTTATTAACTTAATTAACAAATAGTAAAAAAAATCTCCTTTATATTCAAATTCATTAACTTTACGTTTTATAATTTTTAATCTATTATCTATTTTATAACCATCCTCAGTTAGACCAGGCTGACTATATATTACTCCTTGGATGCTTTTTAATGTACTTGAAATTTTTATTGCATTCATATAATTTTCTCTTTAAAAAATTTATATATTATTTTAACATATAAAATATTTAAAAGAAAGTATATACTAATTGACTATTTACCACTTGTAATAAGTTTTAAGTTCTTTTTTAAATAATTCCAAAAATCGGCACTCTCTAAATCTTCATGAATAATAATTTCGACTTCTTTTATAATATTTCCATCACTATCTAAAACTTCAGCTAGGCCCACTACTGTGTCCTTTTTTAAAGGAGCTTTTATTTTGTCAACTTTGATATTAAAACTATAGTCACTCGTTTTTTCGCTAACACCTAAAACCTCAGTTACATCTTCTTTTAAATAGACTTTTACTTTGTCTTTTTTACCATTTAAAACTTCTACTTCGCCTAATTCTTTATCTTTTGAGAAAATAATATTGTTTTTAAAAGAATTAAAGCCATAAGTAAGAAGAGTTGCCGTATCTTTACTTCTAGTATCACCACTAGTAGATTTCATAACGACACTAATTAGACGGAAATCATTTTTTTTAGCGGTCGCGGTTAGACAATATCCCGCATTAGTGGTATATCCAGTTTTTAAACCGTCTACCCCTTCATAAAATCTTACTAATCTATTAGTATTTACTAGCCATATTTGCGAGCCATCGGGTTTTGTTAAATAATCTTCATAAATAGATGTGAACTTTAAAATATCTTCATATTTTAATAATTCTTGAGCAAGTCGCGCCATATCACGAGCTGATGAATAATGATTTTCACTATCTAAACCATGCGGATTATCAAAATGGGTATTGCTAAGACCTAGCTCACTTGCTCTTTTGTTCATAAGACGCACAAACTCGGCTTCACTTCCACTTATTTTTTCGGCCATAGCTACAACTGCATCATTGGCACTAGATACCGCTATACATTTAAGCAAGTCTTCTAATTTATATTCCTCACCAGCTTGTAAAAACACTTGAGAGCCACCCATAGAACTTGCCGTCTCACTAATTAACACCTTATCATTATAGTTTAAATTGCCATTATGAATGTTTTCCATGATAAGAAGCATGCTCATAATTTTGGTCATACTAGCCATAGGAAGATGCTCATCGACATTTTTTTCATATAATATTTTGCCACTTTTAGCATCAATCAAGATAGCACTTCTAGCATCTAGATTTAAAGAATCTTCTCCATATACTCTGGGTAAAAAGCAAAATAAAGCTAGAGCTAAAATAATAACTTTTTTCAAAAATAACACCTCTTAATTAAATGTACGTTTAAAGCATTAATTTATGACTATAAAAGAAGTGTTCACATTTTCTTTCTTAGCTAAAACAAACATAATTAAGCAGTAGAAAATTGCTCCTAAACTGTCCCAAAATAAATCAGTCATAGTATCGTTTAAACCAATATCTAAATAACCCCCTTCAATTACTTTTAATACTTTATCTTGATGATATAAGACTACTTTATCAATATTATATATTTTAACTTCATTAAAGTTTTGACTTTCATCGAAACTAATTGAAGAAATATTATTTAAAATAGTATCTTTTTGTTCATCAGTCATAAATACTTTATCAGTTATATATTCTTTAAATTCCCAACAAACACCACCAGTAAGACTAAAAGATATTATAAAAATTATTACTACAATGCTTGCTTTAAGAGTAAAATATTTTTTTATTAAGGAATTTGCAATAACTGCTAAAATAAACCCACTAGCAAGATGAACTAAAATATCCCAAAAAGAAAAAATAATATAAAAATGATATATTTCACCTAAAATACTACTTATTAATATAAAGATATAAAGAATAGTTAAAAAAAATGTGGAAACCGCAATTTTTCTTTTTTTAAGAAGTATTTCGATTATTATAATTATTAAGATAGAGACAAAAGCAATAGAAAAGTAGCGATAATTTGCTTTGATTAATTCTCTAATCATTGTAAAAACTATAAAGAAAAAAATAAGTATTCTTATTAAAAAATTACTTATTTTAAAAAATTCCTTGTTATACATAGCATCATCCTCTTTATTATTATGCTACAAAAAGGAATATTTAATCAAACATTTTTAAAATAGCTTCTTCGTAAATAGCTTTGGCTTTTTCATAACCGTTAGGAGCTAATTCAATAAAATTATCAAACATTATTCCACTATTAGCTTCCATTACTAAAAATTCGTTGTCATATGTCTCAATAATATCAATTGCTCCCAATCTTAAATTAATTTTAGAAGCTATATCTAAAGCCATAGTTTCTAATTTTTCTAATTTATCCTTTTCTTTTACAAAAAATAAAATCGCTCCTTGTGATAAATTAAATTGCCAATTGTAAGCGTATTCTTCACCTTTAGGTAAAACCTGAGTTAGACTTTCTAAATTAAGCTTACTAAAATATTGATAATTAAAGTCCAATAACAAATCTTTAATTGTTTTAATGCCATCCCCAGTTACGATAGGCTTTTTTTTGCCATATATTAGTTTTACTTTATTATCAAGTACTACTACTCGGTATTCAGCTTTTATCTCATAAAAAGGACAAATACTTATTGAAAAATTAACTATTAGTAACTCTTTTACTTTTGCTAATAAATAATTTAGATTATCAGCATAAAAAACTTCTTCGCCTTTAGTACCATAATTTGATTTTACAACAACACGCCCTTGATATTTAGAAAACAAATCTTTTATATCTTGTTCCTTATAGTTGCGAAAGAACAAATGATGTTTAATAATTGGGAAATTATATACTTTTAAAAGTTCATAAAAAGCATATTTATCATTTAAAATGCCTGCTAAAGCTTGGTTATTCAAGTTAAAACTATAACCTAAAATGTAGCTAATTTTATTATCTTTTTCTAAAACGTATGCCCAATTGTCAGATATGGTTTGATATTTAATCTTATTTTCTTCACAAATTTCTGCAATTATCTTATTAAATTTTTTCATAATACCTCTTAAATAAAAACTCGAACTATAAAGTTTCGAGTTCAATGTCAATATTGGTGCCCAAGGCCGGACTTGAACCGGCACGAGCTTTAACACTCGCAGGATTTTCTTACTACTATAACTTTCGTTACCAAACAGTTTTGTTTGTAGTCTGGACTTTCTCTTTACCATATCATAATGACTTAGGTATTGCCCATAAAGTCTCTACACCTTCCTTATAAAGGCTTGGCTCGGGATTGCCATCAGCGTTATCTGTAAGGTTTCCCCGAATTTGAGCAAATTCAC